>JAKLLM010000141.1 GCA_023150125.1 Zoogloea sp. | reverse complement strand
GCCTGGCGGTCGCCCACGCCGGGCACCGCCTGCTTGCGGCGCTGGCACAGCACGCAGCCTTCGCAGCCGCGGATGCGCGCCTCCAGGGCGTCCCAGCCGAGGTTCGCCAGATCAGCGGCCGGCGCTATGCGGGGCGGCGGGGCTACGGCGGGAAGCACCGGTGCTTCGGCCACGGCAGGCAAAGCCCGGCGGACGGGCGCGGAGGCGGCGACCGGCGGCCGGACTGCCTCGGGAGGCCGGGCTGGCGGAGCCTCGATCGGCAAAGCGGGAGGCGGCGCCTCGACGGCGGGCTCCTCCGCCACACCGCGCAGGCGCCACAGGGGCGCGAGGCCCATCTCACGCAGGATCGCGTCGCGTCGTCGGGTCATCGGAGCGTGCTCACAGGGCCAGGCTCATCACGAGGCCGTCCTCACGGCCGCCGACCGCCGGGTAATAGCCCTTGCGCCGGCCGATGGTCTGGAAGCCGGCCCGCGCGTAAAGCGCCAGCGCCGGCCCGTTGGAGGGGCGCACCTCGAGCAGCAGCCGCCGCGCGCCGGATTCCCGGGCCAGTTCGGCGAAGTGGCCGAGCAGGCAGCACCCCAGGCCGCCCCGCTGGCGGGCTGCGACCACGCTGATGTTGAGGATGTGGGCCTCGTCGATCACCATCATGAGCACGCCGTAGCCGACCCGCTCGGCGCCGTCGAGCATCACCCAGCAGGCGTAGCCGGCGCTGATCGAGTCGGCAAAATTGCCTTCGGACCAGGGAAACGGGTAGAGCTGCGCATCCTGGGCGGCAACCCAGCCCAGGTCGGACTCGTCCATCGGCCGGAAATGCAGGCCGGCCAGATCTCCGGCCACTGCCTCTGCCTGCGGCGCGCTCACGCCCGGCCTCCGCTGGCCAGGCGTTCGGCGGTGGTCTGGGCCACCTTGTCACGCACATAAAGCGGCGCCGCGAGGGCCGCGTCGACGACCTCGCCACGGGCAAACCGAATTGCTGCCAGCCGGGCAACGCTCGACGCCAGCGGCACCGGCGTGGCGTCATGGCCGACCAGCCCCGCGCCGAGGCCCGGCACCAGCACCTCGGCGTAGGCCTTGAAGGCGGAGCCGAAGCCGAACCAGTCGCCCTCTGCCGGCAGCGCCACCGCGCCGGGCGCCGCACAGCTGGGTGCGAGGCATTCCTCGAGCACGCCATCGACACGGCGGTAGGCTGCAAAATAGACTTCGGACATGCGCGCGTCGGCCGCCACGAAGATCGCGTCGTGGGGGCACTGGCTGGCCAGGGCGGCCAGCGTGCCAACCGGGATCACCGGCTTGCCCAGGCCCATCGCCAGGCCCTGGGCGACGCCACAGGCGAGCCGCAGGCCGGTGAAGGCCCCAGGGCCGGCACCGAAGGCGATCGCGTCGAGGTCGTCGAGGCGCACGCCGGCATCGAGGAGCAGGCTGCGGATCTCGGGCAGGATGGTTTCGGAATGGCCAGGTCGGCCGGCCACGCTGCGCTCAAGCAAGCGTTCGCCGTCGAGGAGCGCGACGGAGGCGGTTTCGGTGGAGGTTTCGAGGGCAAGGATCTTCATAGCGCCCGCATTCTACCGCCCTCGGAGGCCGAAGGCGCCGCGGATGGAACGCCGGCCCAAGCCCGGCAGGGCGCCCGCCCCGCTAGTCGGCGCGGCGCGGAGGGTTGCCGTAGACGTCGCGGCCGGCATCCTGGACGTCACGACGCAGCTGGCGGCGCTCCTCGACCGACAGGCGCCGCGGGTTGCGGGCCTCGTCGATGTCCTGGCGCCGCGGGGAATCGGCCATGAACGACGACATATCACCGCCCGGCCGATCCGGCGGAAGAAAGATCGGCCGCACCCCAAGGCCGGGGCGCTCGCCCTGCGGCCCCTGGGCCAGCGCTGCGCCCCAACCCAGCCAGGCCGTCAAGACCACGCCGACCAAGGCGGCACGATGAAACTTCTTCGTCACAGAAAGCTCGCTCCCATGGCATGAATCCTAACCCGTTATGAAGCAGTTCGGGCAGTCCCGGGTTCCTTGAAACAATTGTGGCAGCCCGCTCCACGGGCCGCAGCGGGCTTTGTAAGGGGATGTGATGCGGGCCGATCCGTTTACCTTTGCTTACCTGCCCTCCCAGGCCCGGCTAGCCGCCCGGCGAGGGAGGCGCTAGGATTCGCCCCATGGAAAAAGAAAGCTTTCGCATCCTCGTCGTCGACGACGACCTTCGCCTCCGCGACCTGCTCAAGCGTTACCTCAGCGAGCAGGGTTTCAACGTGAAGACGGTGAGCGACGCCACCCAGATGGACCGCGCGCTGCTGCGCGAGCATTTCGACCTGATGGTGCTCGACCTCATGCTGCCCGGCGAGGACGGCCTGTCGATCTGCCGACGCCTGCGCGGCACCAACAACACGATCCCCATCGTGATGCTCACCGCCAAGGGTGACGACGTCGACCGCATCGTCGGCCTCGAGATGGGCGCCGACGACTACCTGCCCAAGCCCTTCAACCCCCGCGAGCTCGTCGCGCGCATCCACGCGGTGCTGCGCCGCCAGCCGCAGACGCCGCCCGGCGCACCGGCCGCCGACGACGAGGACGTGCGCTTCGGCAGCATCGTGGTCCAGCTGGGCACCCGCATCCTCGTCCGCAACGGCGAGGAAACGCTGCTCACCACCGGCGAGTTCGCCCTGCTCAAGGTGCTGCTCCAGCACCCGCGCCAGCCGCTGTCGCGCGACCGCCTGATGGAGCTCGCCCGGGGCCGCGAGTACGACGTCTTCGACCGCTCCATCGACGTGCAGATCTCGCGCCTGCGCAAGCTCATCGAGGAAGACCCGAGCAAGCCCCGCTACCTCCAGACCGTGTGGGGTTTCGGCTACGTCTTCGTGCCGGACGGCAACAAGCACACCCAGTAAGCCGCCCCCGGAGCAATCGTGCAGCCCCGCTATCGCGCCTTCCTGCTCGGGGCGCCGCGCACCCTGCTGTGGCGCATCTTCCTGCTGGTCACGGTGCTGATGCTCGCCTCGGTAGCCATGTGGTCGGCCATCTTCAGCCATTTCGACCAGGCCAGCCAGGCCCGCCAGACCGCCCAGACGGTGGTCAGCATCATCAACCTCACCCGCACCGCGCTGCTCAACGCCGACCCGGCCCTGCGCAAGGACCTGCTCCTCGACCTCGCGACCCTCGAAGGCATCCGCATCTACCCCGCCGAAGCCCAGGACAAGACCACCCCGATGGACGACACCCCGGTGCTGCGCCTGGTTACGCGCGAGGTGCGCCTGCAGCTTGGCGCCGAGACCCGCTTCGCCGCCTCGTGGGAAGGCCTTTCCGGCTTCTGGGTGAGCTTCCGCATCGGCGCCGACGACCCGGCAGGCACCGAAGACTTCTGGGTGATGCTGCCCATCGAGCGCGTCATGCGGCCCCACGCCCGCGAATGGATGTGGTGGGGCCTCGCCGCCCTCAGTCTGGCCATGCTCGGCGCCTACGCGATCGTGTCGCGCCTCAACCGCCCGCTGAAAGCCATGGTGATGGCCGCCCGCACCGTCGGGCGGGGCGAGGTGCCGCCCCGGCTCAGCGAGAGCGGGCCCGCAGAGGTCGCCGACCTGGCCCACGCCTTCAACCAGATGGCCCATGACCTGCAGCAGCTCGACGCCGACCGGGCGCTGATCCTCGCCGGCGTCTCCCACGACCTGCGCACCCCCCTCGCCCGCCTGCGCCTGGGCGTCGAGATGTGCGGCGCCGACCCGGCCGACGTGGATGCGATGGTCTCCGACATCGAGGACATGGACCGGATCATCAACCAGTTCCTCGAGTTCTCGAAGAAGGACGGCGGCGAGCAGATCGAAGCCCTCGACCTCGCCGCCCTCGCCGACGAGCTGGCCGCCCTCTACGCCCGGCGCGGCTTTGCCATCGAGGTGCGGCACAAGGGCCCGGCGCTGGCCCTGGCCCGGCCCCAGGCCCTGCGCCGGGCCCTCACCAACCTCATCGAGAACGCCATCAACTATGCCGGGCACGCCCCCGAGCTCGAGGTCGGAGGCCCGGGCAGCAGGCCGGCCATCCACGTGCTCGACCGGGGCCCCGGCATCCCGGCCGACGAAGCCGAGCGGGTCAAGCGCCCCTTTACCCGGCTGGAATCGGCACGCAGCAACACCAAGGGCTCCGGCCTCGGTCTGGCCATCGTCGACCGCAGCGTGCGCGGCCAGAGCGGTGAATTTCGTCTCTCGGCCCGGCCGGGGGGCGGTCTCGACGCCTGCATTGAGCTTCCCCCCGCGCCAAAGGCCTGAGTTAAAGCTAGAATCGTGGCAACAACCTTCATTGCGGGCGCCCCATGATCCTGTTCCACCAGTTCTTCGATCAGACCAGTTCAACCCTGACCTACCTGCTCGCCGACCCGCTCACTGGCGATGCAGTCATCATCGACTCGGTCAAGGAGCACCTGGGCGCCTACCTCACCTTCCTTCAGGAACAGGAGCTCCAGCTGGCCTGGGTGCTCGAGACCCACGTCCATGCCGATCACGTCACCGGCGCTGCCGGCCTGCGCGAGATGACCGGTGCCCGCAGCGCCGTCGGTGCCGCGGGCGGCGTCGGCTGTGCCGACCGCCAGCTCGGCGACGGCGACACCATCGTCTTCGGCAACGAGGTCATCCGCGTCATCGCCACGCCCGGGCACACGCCGGGCTGCGTCACCTACCACTGGCGCGACCGCCTGTTCACCGGCGACGCCCTGATGATCGGCGGCTGCGGCCGGACCGACTTCCAGGGCGGCGACTCCGGCCAGCTCTACGACAGCATCACCAAGCGCCTGTTCTCGCTCCCCGATGAGACGCTGGTCTATCCCGGCCACGACTACAAGGGCGCCCGGGTGTCCTGCATCGGCCAGGAAAAAGGCAGCAACCCGCGGCTGGCCGGACGCAGCCGCCAGGAATTCATCGAGCTCATGTCCCGCCTCGATCTCGCCCCCCCGGCGCTGATCGGTGAAGCCCTGCCGGCCAACCTGCGCTGCGGCAAACCCGGAGTCCACGAAATCCATGGCGCCTGACCTCAACACGCCCTACGGCCAGCTTGGCGGCGAAGACATCGTCCGCAAGCTGGTGCATCGTTTCTACGAGCTGATGGACACCCTGCCGGAAGCCTGGGACGTGCGCCAGATGCACCCCGAAGATCTGTCCGGCTCCGAAGAAAAGCTCTTCAAGTACCTTTCCGGCTGGCTGGGCGGCCCGCCGCTCTACGAGCAGGAGTTCGGCCACCCGCGCCTGCGGGCCCGCCACCTGCCCTTCGGCATCGCCAGCGCCGAACGCGACCAGTGGCTGATGTGCATGCAGCTGGCCTTCGACGAATGCATCCCCGACAGCCCCCTGCGGGCCCGCCTGTGGGGCGCGATCGAAGGCCTCGCCGACCACATGCGCAACCGCGCCGATCCGGCCTGACCGGTCGTCTCCCGTAACCGCCCTGCCCCCCGTGCGATGAAATTCCTCTTCGACCTGTTCCCGATCATCCTGTTTTTTGCCGCCTACAAATTTGCCGGCATCTTCGCTGCCACTGCGGTCGCCATCGCCGCCACCGTCGGGCAGATCGGCTGGGTGTGGTTCCGCCACCGCAAGGTCGACACCATGCTGTGGGTCAGCCTGGCGATCGTCACGATCTTCGGCGGCGCCACGCTGCTCTTCCACAACCCCACCTTCATCAAGTGGAAGCCCACGGTGCTCTACTGGTTCTTCGCGGCGGCGCTGCTGGTGTCGGCCTACGGGCTGCGCAAGAACCTCATCCGCACCATGCTGGAGGCCCAGATGAAGCTGCCCGAGCCCCTGTGGAACCCGCTCAACCTGGCCTGGGCGGCGTTCTTCGCGGTGATGGGCTGCCTCAATCTGCTGGTCGCCTACAACTTTTCCGAGGAAACCTGGGTCAACTTCAAGCTGTTCGGCGGCATGGGCCTGATGCTCGTGTTCGTCCTGGCCCAGGGGATGCTCCTGTCCCGCTACATCGAAGAGGAACCCAAGTAATGCTGTACGTACTTATTGGCGAAGACGCCCCCAACGCCCTCGACAAGCGTCTCGCTGCGCGTGGTGAACACGTCGCCCGCCTGCAGGCCCTGCAGGCCGACGGGCGCCTCGTGCTCGCCGGCCCCTGCCCCGCCATCGACGCCAACGACCCCGGCCCGGCCGGCTTCACCGGCAGCGTGATCATCGCCGAATTCCCCTCCCTCGCCGAAGCCGAAGCCTGGGCCGCCGCCGACCCCTACATGACCACCGGGGTATTCACCCGCTGCACCGTCAAGCCTTTCCGGAAGACCCTGCCGTGAGCCTGGCCGACGAGATCCAGCAGCGCCTCGCCGTGCTTACCCCGACACAGCTCGAGCTCATCGACGACAGCGCCCTCCACGCCGGTCACGCTGGCGCCCGCGCAGGCGGCAAGCACTTCCGCCTGGCCATCGCCGCCGCGGCCTTCGCCGGCAAAAATACGGTGGCCCGCCACCGGATGATTTACGATGCGCTCGGCGACCTGATGCACCGCGACATCCACGCCCTGGCCATCCAGGCACGCAGCCCTGAAGAGCTGTAAACTTTCAATCCGCTCCACCAAGCAAGGAAAACTGATGAAGATCGTCCCGAGCCGTCTGGCCGTGTCCCTTTTTGCCACCGCCATTGCGCTGCCGGCCTTTGCCCAGAACGTCGCAACCGTCAACGGCACCGCCATTCCCCAGTCCCGCGTCGACGTGCTGATCACGGAGCAGAAGAACCAGGGGGCGCCCGATTCGGACCAGCTGCGCGCCGCGATCAAGGAAGAACTGATCCGCCGGGAAGTCCTGAGTCAGGAAGCCCGCAAGAAGGGTCTCGAGAAGTCCGCCCCCGTCCAGGCCCAGATGGAGATGGCCCGCCAGGCCGTGCTGATCCGCGCCTACCTGCAGGATTTCGTGAAGGCGCATCCGGTCAGTGACGCGGACGTCAAGAGCGAGTACGACAAGATCAAGGCCCAGCTCGGCGACAAGGAATACAAGGCCCGCCACATCCTCGTCGAGAAGGAAGAAGACGCCAAGGCCATCATCGCCAAACTCGACAAGGGCGAGAAGATCGAAGACCTGGCCAAGCAATCCAAGGACCCGGGCTCCAAGGACAAGGGCGGCGACCTCGGCTGGGCCAACCCGGCCGGCTTCGTGAAGCCTTTCGCCGAAGCCCTCTCCAAGCTCGAAAAGGGCAAGTACACCGCCAGCCCGGTGAAGACTGATTTTGGTTACCACGTCATCAAGCTCGAAGACAGCCGCCCCCTGAAGGCGCCGGCTTTCGACGAAGTGAAGGGCCAGCTCAAGCAGCGCCTGGAGCAGCAGCGCGTCGAGAAGCACATGTCCGAACTTCGCAGCAAGGCGACGGTCAAGTAACAAGCGCCCCGCTTCATCGAGCCAGAGCCGACGCCCGCGTCGGCTTTTTTCATTGAGCTGTCTTCCGTCAAGCCAGGGGCTGGGGCACACTGCTACTGTAACTCTGCGTTGTGCTTCGTCTCGTGCGCATCGAAGGAGAACACCATGGATGACATCCGTCAGCCCCCCGGCCAGGAAGCATTCTGGCATCTGCTGTACCGCTTCCTGTGGCCCTTCCCCTACTTTCGGGACGTCACCCGGGGCAGTCTCCTCGAACGGCAGCAAAACTACCGCCACAACCGGCGCATGGGCACACACCTGCCACGCTTCATGCTGAAGTGGGCGTGCCTGACGCTCTTCTTCTTTGCGCTGGGCTGCCTGTGCGAAGAGCTCCTCGAAATCGTGCTGCCCGCCGCCTGTTGCTACGTCACCAGCACCTGGACACTGACCATTCTCGTCCAGCTCACCGTGGCGTGGCTGTGGCTGCGGCGCTTTCCCGAACTGCACTGACATCGGGATAGGGGCGGCCAGTTTGCCTGACCGATCCCCTCCCACACCACCCGGCATGCGGGTCCGCACCGGGCGGTTCGAGCAGTTGAGGTCATGAGAGCCGGGGTACGCCGAGTCGGTCGAAGTAGGCGATCGGCA
>JAKLLM010000140.1 GCA_023150125.1 Zoogloea sp. | reverse complement strand
TGATCGGGCGGGACTGCAGCTCGGAGCCTCGAGGCAACATCGAAACGGAGGAGAGCGCGCTGCCGGCCTGCTCGAAGTGGGCGATCGAGCAACTCGGGAACGGCCGCAGATAGTGCGGGTAAAGGACGCTGAGCAGGGCCTCGGTGAATTGGGGGTAGGAATCCTCGATCTTCTTGGAGACACGCGCAGTCATCAGCGCGAAGGATTCGATCATCCGCTCCACGTGGGGGTCGTCGCAGCCCTCACCGGAGAGCAGCAGCTGGGCGGCCAGCTTGGGGTAGCGCTCGGCGAACTCCCGGGAGTGGCTGCGCAGGAAAGCGAGCTCCCGCTCGTAGTAAGGGAGCAGGTCCTTCATGGCGCCACCGCCGCACGCCGCGCACGGCTGACGGAATACTGCAGGCTGGTGGGCTGCAGCAGGGCATCGAAGGCCACCGGCTCCTGCGCCGGGTTCACCACCAGCACCGCGCGGATCGAGAAGTGGAGCGCATTGATGGCCTGGCGCTGGAGCTCGAGCTCGACCCGCACATCCCGCAGCCGCGGCTCGTGGCGGGCGACGGCCTGCTCAATGCCGGCGCAGATGCGCTGCCGGTCATGCACGCTGGCGAGGCTCAGGCCGGCGAAATCGGCTAGCCCGAAGCCGGCCACCGAGGCGTGGGCCAGGGGATGATCGTGCGCCAGCGCCGCATCGACGACGACCCGGGTGTTGAGCAGGGCTTCGAGATCCCGCGCGACGGAGTCCTTGAGCTGTTCGAGGGACAGCTTTCGACGCGCCGCAGCCAGGGGCGGGTCGTCGAACAGCTTGTCGAACAGGGAGGGCTCGAATCCCTTGATCATGACAGCTGGGCGCGCGGGCCGGGCTTCCACCTTGCGATAGGAGCGGGGCTCAGGTCAGGTTGGGCGTGTTCTTGGCCAGGTTCCAGGCGCCCTGGATGTTCACCTTGCCCGACTTGCTGCCGTCGATGTTGAGCTCGTCGTAGGTCCACTTGACCGCCGAATACTTGAGCGAGAAGGTCTCCTTGGGGATGCCCTCCTCGCTGACCGTCGGCGACACCGAGGCGATGATGACGTTCTTCAGCTCGATCTTGAGATACTGGTGGCGCGTCTGGTTGGACGAGGGGTTGCCGGTGGTGTTGCGACCGCCGAGGGCACGGTAGAAATAGATGAGTACATCATTGACCACCAGGCCCGACGAACAGGCCTGGTAGAGCTTGGGGCTGGCACCGTCGATGTCCTTGGTGAACACCATCTCGCCATGCTCGACGCGCTCGGCGGTGTGGCCGCCGGCGGCCGATGCGGTGGCCGACTTGGGCTGGCGCATGGTGTGGCTCCAGCTATACACCTCGACGGTGTCCTTGTGCTTGGCATCGCGGGAGTCGCCCTTGATGTCGCTGCCCTTGAACTCGACGTAAATGTCCTTCATTTTTCGGTTTCTCCTTTAGCGGGGTGCGCTCAGTTCTTGCCGGACGGCAGCTCGGCGACCAGGCGCAGCGACACCGACAACTCGTCAAGCTGGAAATGGGGCCGGATGAAGGACACTGCCCGATACACGCCAGGCCGCCCCGGGACTTCGCTGACCTCGATCGACGCCTCGCGGAGCGGGAACTCGGCCTTGGTCTCTTGGGATGCCGAGTCGTCTGTGGTGACGAACTTGTCGATCCAGCGCTGCAGATAGGCCTGGATGCCCGCCGGGCTGGCGAAGCTGCCGATCTTGTCGCGCATCATCGCCTTCATGTAGTGGGCGATTCGCGACACCGCGAACATGTACTGGAGCTGGGCCGACAGGGCCGCGTTGGCGTTGGCCGCATCGCTGTCGTATTTTTTGGGGCGCTGGGCCGACTGTGCGCCAAAAAACGCGGCGTAGTCGGTGTTCTTGCAATGCACCAGCGGGATGAAACCCAGGTCGCTGAGCTCCTTCTCGCGGCGGTCGGTGATCGAGACCTCGGTGGGGCACTTGAGGGCAACCTCGCCGTCGTCGGTACGGAAGGTGTGGGTCGGCAGGTCTTCGACGAGGCCGCCCCCCTCGACACCGCGGATCGCCGCACACCAGCCGTAGTTGTCGAAGGCGTCGGTGAGCCGCGCTGCCAGCGCAAACGCAGCGTTGCACCACAGGTATTTGTCGTGGTTGGAGCCGTCGACCTCCTCGACGAAGTTGAATCCTTCGGTCGGCAGCCCGTCGAGGGGGTTGTAGGGCAGGCGGCCGAGGAAGCGCGGCAGGGCCAGCCCCACGTAGCGGGCGTCCTCCGATTCGCGGAAGGACTTCCACTTGGCGTACTCGACGGTATCGAAGACCTTGCCCATGTCCCGCGGCTTGCCGAGCTCGAGGTAGGACTCCAGGCCGAAGAGCTGCGGGGCCGCCGCCGTGATGAAGGGCGCGTGGGCCGCCGCCGCGACATGGGACATCTGGTCGATGAAGTACATGTCTTCGGGCTGGCGGGTGAGCTCGAACTGGCCGATCAGCGCACCGAAGGGCGCCCCGCCGAAGGTGCCGAATTCTTCTTCATAAACCTTCTTGAAGAGGGCGCTCTGGTCGAAATCGATGGCCGACTTGAAGTCCTTGACCAGCTCGCGCTTGCCGGCGTTGAGCAGCTTGATCTTGAGGTGGGCGCCGGTGGAGGTTTGCCGGCAGAGGTAGTGCAGCCCCGTCCAGGCACTTTCGAGGGCCTGGAACTCGGGGGCGTGCATGATCGCGCTAAGCTGCTCGGAGATCAGATGGTCGAGCTCGGCGACCCGGGCGTCGATGGAAGCCGCGAGGTTTTCGGACACGACGACCTCGCCCTCGAGCACCTGCTTGACCAGCTCGCCGATGATGTCCCGGGCCCGGGATTTCTCTTGCTCGGACTGGGCGACACGGCTCTCCTCGACGATCCGGTCGAGAAGGCCGGCCCCCAGCAGGCCGGATTCGACGGGTGCGGCGGCGACGCCTGCCTGTGCGGTGCTCATTGCTCGCTCCCTTCCGGCCGGGAGGCGCCGGGCGCCCGGAGATTTTCGGTGTTGGCCAGCACCTCGCCCAGCAGGTCTTCGAGCTTCTCGTTGCCCGCCAGCTTGTTGCGCAGGTCGGCAAGCCTGGCACGCGCCTCCTGGAGCTTGCGCAGGGGTTCGACCTGCCGCACGACCGCCTCGGGGCGGAAGTCGTCGAACTGGCGGAAGGTGAGATCGACCCCCAGCTCGCCGCCCTCGGCCCCCAGGCGGTTCTCCACCCGGTAGGCCGCCCGCGGCGCCAGCGCGCCCATGACGTCGTCGAAGTTGTCCATGTCGACATTGACGAACTTGCGGTCGCGCAGCTTGCCGAGGGGCGCCTGCGACTGGGCCGCAAAGTCACCCAGCACGCCCACCACGAAGGGCAGCTCCTTCATCTCGATCGCATCGCCAACCTCGACGTCGTAGGTCAGCTGGACCCGCGGCGGACGGACCTTCTCGAGCCGCTTCTGCACGCTATCTTTTTTCGCCACACCCGTTCTCCAGAATGTTCGGGCCAGGACATCCCGCAGCGGTCGAAGGCCCGACGACCGCCCGACAATCGCCCCCGGGTGAGCCCGGGGGCCTTCGCTCACTTCAGCGCGCCGAACGGATCGCCACCCGACGCGCTCGCCTCGGCCGCGGCCGGGGCTGCCGGCCTCCGCGAGCCCGAGCGGCCACGACTCTGGGACGCCCGCTGCGTCGCCCCGGCGTTGCGGGCTCCGGCCGCATCCGCCTTGGCGGCAGATGGCGGCACCAGGACGCTTTCACCCAGGGTCTCGCGCATGACCTTGACCAGGCCGATCGCGTCGGTGCGCGCGTTGCCCTTCAGTTCCACGTCGCTGCGCAGCTCGTTGAGGGACTGGGTTGCGACGCGCAGGCCGGCGACGGCCCGGATGCTCTTGGCGGTGCGGTCGGCCGGGTCGCGTTGCAGCACCTCTTCGGCCGAGGCGATGGCCTGGGCGTAGTTTCCCGCGTCGAACTGGATCTTGGCCTTACGCGCCCAGGGCTCCTTGCGCTCGGGGTTCTTCGCGGCCAGCTCGTCGAGCATCCTGAGGGCGTCCTTCTGGTTGCCCTGCTGGAGCAGCGTGTCCACCGACCGGGTGGACTGCTCGAACACGGCGGAGAACTCCTCTGGCTTCAGGGAAGCGTTGTTGGCGGCGCAGCCGAAAAGCACGCCGGACATGCCGACGACAGCGGTGAAAACGAGATTTTTTGCAGTACGCATGGGCTCCTCACACAGGGATGACTCGCGCCATCGCCGCTGGATCTCGAAGCGGTTGCCTTGACGCAAGTTGCAGAGTACATTTCAAGCGGATGCTGTATCAATATTCACTTGGCACCTCAAGCATAGCACGACATCCACAAAGGAAAACAATAGACATACCGTTAAGGCATATGAAAAACCATTCATCCTTGCCTCGGCCTCGCCACGTGGTCGCGGCGGCCACCCTGCTCGCGGCGCTGTCCGGCTGCGCGGCGCTGGGTGCGGTCGGAGCCGCCGCCAGCGCCGTCGACCGGGTGATGGACGTGGCAGGGCTGGGCAAGGGGCGCGATGCGGAAGGCGGCAAGCCCTTCACGGTGGCCATGAAGATCCATGCGGGTGAGCGGCTCAACGCCGGCAGCAACGGCCAGGCCCATTCCCTGGTGCTGCGGATCTACACGCTGCGCTCCCCCGAGCGCCTGAAGGCCCTCGCCTACGCCCGCCTGTCGACGCCTGAGGGCGAGCGCGAGGCCCTGGGCGAAGACCTGATGGCCGTGCGCGAGCTGGTCCTGCTTCCCGGCAAGCCCTACGAACTCACCCTCAAGGTGGCGGGCGAGGCCGGCGCGATCGGCGTCACCGGGCTGTTCCGCGCGCCCTACGCCGACCGCTGGAGGCTCGCCTTCGACGCCCGTAAATCCGCCGACAGCGGCATCGTCGTCGGCGCCCACGCCTGCGCGCTGACGGCCAGCGCCGGCACCCTGCTCACCGACAGCGGCCCGGCAGCCTCGCTGGTGGGCGTGCAATGCAACCGATAGGCAGATCGATCCCATGAACCAGGCCAAACCCCTGTGGGCCGAAGGGCTCTTCCTCAGGCCCCAGCATTTCCAGCGCCAGGATGCCTACACCGAGGCCCTGAGCCGCCACGCGCAGCTGGCCGCAAACCCCTTCGCCTGGGGCATCCGCGCGCTCGAACTCGACCACGAAGCCCTGCGCAGCGGCCTCCTGCGCATCACCCGCATCGACGCCGTGTTCGCCAACGGCGACACCCTCGTCGCCCCGGGGGTCGACCAGCTCCCGCCGCCCTTCAGCCTCGAGACGGCGGTGGCCGAAGACGGCACCGCCGACTTCTGCGTGGCCGTCCGGCACCTCGACCCCAACGGCCACAACTGCACCGACAGCCCCGACGGCCCGGGCCAGCCCCGCTACCTGCTCGTCCCCCGCGAGAGCATCGACCTCTTCTCCGACGCGGCCGAAGCCGAGGTCGTCACCCTCAGCAAGCTCACCCGCCTCAAGGCCGGCCACGAGCCGCCGGGCGAATACCAGACCCTCCCCGTCGCGCGCATCCGCCGCACCGCCAGCAACGGCTTCGAGCTCGACCCGGCCTTCGTGCCCCCGGCCCTCTGCATCCACGGCGCGCCGGCGCTGTTCCACCTGCTGCGCCGCCAGATCGACGCCCTGCAGGCCAAGGTCGACGCCCTCTACGGGCTCCACCGCGAGCCCTCCAAAAACATCATCGAGTTCCGCTCGGGCGACATCGCCTCGTTCTGGCTGCTGCACACCGCCAGCAGCGCCTGCGCCGCCCTCACCCACCTGCTGCGCAACCCCGCGCTGTCGCCCGAGCGGCTGTTCCAGGAGCTGCTGCGGCTGGCCGGCGGGCTGCTCACCTTCTCCAAGGGCCACGGCCTTGCCGACCTGCCCGCCTACGACCACGCCCAGCCGGGCCCCTGCTTCGCCCGCCTCGACGGCCTGATCCGCGAGCTGCTCGACACCGTGATCTCCACCCGCTACTTCGCGATCGCCCTCGCCCAGCCCAAGCCGGCCTTCCACGCCGGCCGGCTCGACTCCGACAAGATCGACGGCAGCACCGCCTTCTTCCTGTCGGTGTCGGCCGCCCTGCCCCAGTCCGAGATCATCGAATCGGTGCCGCTGCGCCTCAAGCTGGGCGCCCCGGACGACGTCGAGAAGCTCGTCCTGTCGGCCATGGCCGGGGTGCGGCTGCGCCACGCGGCCCAGGTGCCGGCGGCCATCCCGGTGCGGCCGGGCGCCTGCTACTTCGCCCTCGACGCCCACGGCCCCCTCTACGACCGGATGCTCAAGGCCCAGTCCATCATGATCTACGCCCCCGAGAGCTACCCGGACCTCAAGCTCGAACTCATTGCCATCACGCCATGACGACCGCCCCCAGCCTGTTCTCCAGCCCCGCGCCGCTTCCCGAAGCCCCGCTTGCCGCCGCCCCGGCGCGCAGCCTGGTCGACCTCCTCTACGACGGCTTCTACCTGCTCACGCTCTTGCGCAGGCACAGCCTGCCGGCCGACGCCGACGCCTTCTCCGGCGCCGTCCAGGGCCTGCTCGACGATTTCGAGCGGGCCGCCCTGAAGGCCGGCTTCGGCAGCCAGGACATCTTCGACGCCAAGTACGCCTTCTGCGCCGCCGTCGACGAAGCCGTGCTGGGCGCCCGCACGCCCATCCGCGACGCCTGGGAACGCCGGCCCCTGCAGCTCGTGCTGTTCGGCGAGCAGCTCGCCGGCGAGAACTTCTTCGAGCGGCTCGAGGCTGCGCGCAACGGCGGCGCCAGCCGCCTCCAGGCGCTGGAGGTGTTCCACATGTGCCTGCTCACCGGCTTCAAGGGCCGCTACCTGCTCGAAGGCCCCGAGAAGCTCAAGTACCTCGTCTCCCAGCTCGGCGAGCAGATCACCCACATCAAGGGCAAGGCCGCCGGCTTTGCGCCCCATTGGGCGCCGCCGGACCAGATCGTGAACGCGATCCGGCGCGAGATCCCGCTATGGGTCATCGCCGCGGTGCTCGCGCTGGTGGGCCTGGTCGGCTATCTCGGGCTCGGATGGCAGGCCCGCAGCCAGGTGCAAGAAACCCTCGCCGGCTTCACCGAAATCGTGCAGCTGGCACCCCGGCCGCCCACGCTCACCCTCACGCTGCCCTGAGCCCCGCGCCGGTCTGCGCAGCCCTACGCAATCTGACGTATTTCTACGCCGGGAGGCCCCTCGTAATCTGGCGCTGCACCGCACAAGCGGCCCCGATCACCCAAGTCCAAGGAGCTTCCATGAGCACTCGTCGCAACTTCATCAAGGCCACGGCCCTGTCCGTCGCCATGGCTTCGGTCGGCATGGCATCCTTCGCCGCCCAGGCCGCCGACACCATCAAGGTCGGCATCCTGCACTCCCTGTCGGGCACGATGGCCATCTCCGAAACAGCGCTCAAGGAAACCGCGCTGATGACCATCGAGGAGATCAACAAGGCCGGCGGCGTGATGGGCAAGAAGCTCGAGCCGGTGGTGGTCGACCCGGCCTCCAACTGGCCGCTGTTCGCCGAGAAGGCCCGCCAGCTGCTGACCAAGGATAAGGTCGCCGTCACCTTCGGCTGCTGGACGTCGGTGTCGCGCAAGTCGGTGCTGCCGGTGTACAAAGAACTCAACGGCCTGCTGTTCTACCCGGTGCAATACGAGGGCGAGGAGCTCGAGAAGAACGTCTTCTACACCGGCGCCGCGCCCAACCAGCAGGCCATCCCGGCCGTCGAATACCTGATGAGCAAGGACGGTGGCGAGGCCAAGCGCTTCGTGCTGCTCGGCACCGACTATGTGTACCCGCGCACCACCAACAAGATCCTGCGCGCCTTCCTCAAGTCGAAGGGCGTCGCCGACGCCGACATCATGGAGGACTACACCCCCTTCGGCCATTCCGACTACCAGACCATCATCGCCAAGATCAAGAAGTTCGCCTCCGAGGGCAAGAAGACCGCGGTGGTGTCCACGATCAACGGCGACTCCAACGTGCCCTTCTACAAAGAGCTCGGCAACGCCGGCCTGAAGGCCACCGACGTGCCGGTGGTCGCCTTCT
>JAKLLM010000139.1 GCA_023150125.1 Zoogloea sp. | reverse complement strand
CTATCTCGAGCACACCCTGGCGGCGGACGCGACCAGCCACGAGCTGATGCATGCCTTCCGCCACGAGATGGACCGCATCGGCAAGGCGGTGGTGAGCTTCCTCGACCGCTACCGCGAGCTGGCCGGCCACCCGGAGTGGCAGGGCGACTTCGCCCGGGAGCTCGATGGCATCGGCAAGGTGCTGGTCGACCGGATGCGCAACGAGGAGAGCAATCTTTACCCGCTGTACGGCCCGCCCTGAGCGGGCAGCCGGCCTGGCGAACATCGGGTGCCGCGGCGGCTCGTGTGGCGCTGGTGAATTGCCCGGCATGGGGTGATACTGTCGCGACCAATCGACAGGGACGATGCTCCATGCGTGATCTTCCAGACCTTCCCCAGGCACAGCCGGCGGACCCGTCGCTGGTCCGCTGGGCCCATGTGATCTACGGCCTCCATGCCATCGCGGTGGTCGTCGGCGTCGCTTCGGCGGCGGCGACGGTGGCGGGGGGCTTCGTGTTCGGCCTGCCCTCGCTGGTGGCGGTGGTGCTCAACTACATCAAGCGTGGCGAGGTGGCCGGCAGCTGGCTGGAGAGCCATTTCCGCTGGCAGATCCGCACCTTCTGGTTCACGCTGCTGTGGCTGGTGGCGTCCTTCCTGGTGATGCTCACCATCATCGGCATCCCGATCGCGGCCTGGGTGATGATCCCGCTGCTCGGGCTGTGGGTCGGTTACCGGGTGCTGCGGGGCTGGCTGGCGCTCTCCGGCGGGCGGCCCGTCGGCGTCTGACGGCCGCCCGGCGCCCCGGGGCTTATCCCCGCCCGGCGTGGTCAAGCCTGTGGATAAGCTGTGAGGGGCGTTGCAAGCCCGTTGATCCGGAAGGGTTTTTCGGGCTTGCTTAAATTTTGTGCAGGTGCCGCCGCAGGTTTCAGCGGCACAGGGCCTGCAGGGCGTCCACGTCCCAGCTGTCGGTGAGGGCCAGCACCCGGCGGGCGAAGGCGTCGTGGGCGGGGGCTTGCGCAGCCAGGGCTTCGGCCCATTCGACGAGGTCGGTGAGGGCGCCCAGCTCGACGAGGGTACGCATCCGGGCGAGGGCTGCGGCATCCGGGCGCCTTGCCGGTGCGGGGCAGGGCGCGGCCGACGGCCCGGCGGGGGCGGGCCCCAGCAGCTCGGCCAGGCTGGCCCGCAGCCGGCCCGGAGCCACGGGTTTGTGCAGCCGGGCCGCGAAGGCATCGTCACCCGCGGTGGCTTCCGTCGCCTGGGCGCTCAGCAGCAGCACCGGCACCTCGGGCCAGCGCGCCTTGACCGCGGCGCACACCGCGTGGCCGTCGGCGCCGGGCATCATCAGATCGGTCAGCACGAGGCTGGGGGGCGCCGCGCCGGCCTTGCCGATGCCGTCGATGAAGGCCTGGCCGTTTTCGGCACAATCGACCACGAAGCCGGATTGTTCCAGGATGTCGACGAGCTGGCTGCGGGTCTCCGCGGTGTCTTCCACCACCCACAGGTGCCGCCCGGCGCCAAAGCGCGCCGGCAGCAGGTCGTCGTCCGGCTCATGCTTGTCGATGTCCTGTTCGGTGCCGAGCTGCAGCGGGACGGCGACGCGGATGCAGGTGCCGACGCCGGGGGTGCTGTCGAGCTGCAGGCTGCCGCCCATCCGGCGGGTCCATAGGTCGACGATGGGCAGGCCGAGCCCGGTGCCCTCGATGCGGCGGCTGTCGCCACATCTGAAGAAGGGCTCGAACACCCGCGGCAGGTCGTCGGCGGAGATCCCGCAGCCGGTGTCGCGGACCTCGATCTGCAGCGTCACGCCGCCGGTCGGGGCGCCTTCGGTGGTGTGGCCGACGTGCAGCTCGATGCGGCCCCGGTGGGTAAACTTGGCGGCGTTCTCGATGAGGTTGCCGACGATCTGCCGCAGCCGCCGGGCGTCCATCCAGAGCACCCTGGGCAGGTCGGTGGCGGTGTGCAGCACGAAGTGGTTGCGGTTGCCCTGGGCCAGCATCTCGGCTTCGCGGGCGAGGCCGTCGATGAGGCTGGAGAGCCGCATCGGGCGGGTTTCAAGCTCGTCCCGCAGCGAGCCGCCGGCGTATTCCACGAGGTCGTTGATGAGGGTGAGCATGTGGTCGGCGCTGTGCCGGATGGTCTGCGCGTGCTGCGCGACCGTGCCGCCGCTGCCCTGCAGGAGCTGGGCGTAGCCGATGATCGAGGTGAGCGGCGCGCGCAGGTCGTGGCTGGCGCGGGCCAGGAAGTCGGTCTTGGCCCGGTCGGCGGCGTTGGCGCGGAGCACCGCTTCGTGCAGCTTCTGCTTGCTTTGCCGCAGGGCGGCGATGGAGCGCCGGTGGTCGGCGGTCTCGTGGATCAGCGAGAGGTTGCTCTCGATGATCCGGCGGGCCAGCCCGAGGCGCTTGTCGATGTCCTCCGTGTAGTGGTTTTCGTGCCGGTCGAGGAGGCACACGGTGCCGAAGGGCGCGCCGTCGGGCCACAGCAGCGGGTAGCCCAGGTAGGAGATCATGCCGAGGCGGATGTCCGGGTTGCGGTCCCAGGCCGGGTCGTTGAGCGCATTGGGGATGAGCAGCCGGTCGCGGGTGGCGATGACGTGCTCGCAGTAGAGCCCGGTGCACAGGTTTTCCCGCTCGCCCGGGTGGTAGGGCGAGTCGCCGCCACCGCCGGAAACCAGCACTTCGATCTGGCTCGGGAGCACCCGCATGATGAGCGCAACGGGCACCCCGCAGTCGGTGCTCACGATGCTCATCAGCTCCTGCCACTGGGCAAGCAGGAACTCGGGCACTTCGGGGTAGGCGGCGGGCATGCTCATCGTGTCGGCGGGGAAGGCGCGGGGGCATGAATTTAGCAGATCCCCCGGGCCTGGAGAGGGCCGCGGCTGCGTTGTCTGATCCGGCCGCTTGCCCGGATAATCCCGGCTTTCTCCCCTGCTGCGAGACCCCGATGCCCCACGCTCACGACATCACCGAAGCCGATTTCGACACTGCTGTGCTGGCCCGCTCCCGCGAGGTGCCGGTGCTGGTGGATTTCTGGGCCCCCTGGTGCGGGCCGTGCCGCGCCCTGAAGCCGCTCCTCGAGAAGCTCGCAGGCGAGTACGGTGGGCGCTTCGAGCTGGCCAAGCTCAACTCCGACGAGGCGCCGTCGGTGTCGGCCCGCTACGCGGTGCGCAGCATCCCGGCGGTCAAGCTGTTCGTCGGGGGCGAGGTGGTGGACGCGTTCACCGGCGCGCTGCCGGAGGGCCAGCTACGCGCCTTCCTCGACACCCACCTGCCCGACGAGGCCGAAAGAATGCGCCGGCAGGCCGCCACGCTGGCCGACCCGATGGCCCGGGCCGAGCTGCTCAACCAGGCGGCGGATCTCTCCGGTGGGCGGCCGGAGATCGTTTTCGACCTGGTCGCCGCGCTCATCGACGCCGGTCTTGCCGATTACGCCGCCGCCGGCCTGGAGTCCGTCGAGCCCCGCGAGCGGGACGAGCGTTGGCTGAAGCTGAAGGCCCGGCTCGATCTGGCCCGGGGCCCCGGCGAGGTGGATGAGGCGGCGCTGAGGGCGCGCGTCGAGGGCAATCCGAAGGATTTCGAGGCGCGTTTCGCGCTGGCGGCGCTGCTGGCCCAGCGCGAGGCGTGGAGCGACGCCTTCGCCCAGCTGCTGGAGGTGGTGCTGCGCGACAAGGCCGAGGCCCGTCAGCAGGCTCGCGACAAGCTGGTGGCGTGGTTCCCGCTGTGCCCCGACCTCAAGGCCGTGATGAATGCGCGGCGGGAGTTGTCGATGTACCTGAACTAGGGCGTGGCCCCGGCAGCCTCCTGTCTCCCTTCCAGAGGGGCATCGGGCTGGTTGGACAGTGCGTTTGCGGGGGGCTCCCTCCCCTGACAAGGGGAGGGCCGGGGAGGGGTTTTGCGGAGTGGGAGCGGGATGGCCGCCCCCACTCCATCCGATCACTGCTCGCCGCCGCGCTTGCCCACGTGCTCCTTGGCGAGGCGTTGCTGGACCTCGAAGGGGGCGGGCTCGTAGTGGCTGAAGGCGAAGCTGCAGCTGCCGTCGCCGCCGCTGATCGACTTGAGGCGTGACTCGAAGCCTTCCATCTCGGCCATCGGCACCTGGCTGGTGATCTCGGTCCAGCCGGGCTGCGGGCTGTCGGTGCCGGTGACGCGGCCGCGGCGGCCGGAGAGTTCAGCGCTGATGCCGCCGAAGTGCTCGTCGGCGACCCGCACCGTGAGGGTGATCAGCGGTTCGAGCACGATCGGCTTGGCGGCCTGGGCGGCCTCCTGCACCGCGTGGCGGGCGGCGGTGACGAAGGAGATCTCGTTGGAGTCGACCGCGTGGTGCTTGCCGTCGAAGACCACCACCCGCAGGTCCTGCAGCGGGAAGCCTCCCAGCACGCCTTCCTCGAGGGCCTGCATGACGCCCTTCTCGACCGCCGGCATGTAGTTGCCGGGGATCGTGCCGCCCTTCACCTCGTCGGCAAACTGCACGCCGGCGCCACGCTCGAGGGCCTCGACCCGCAGCGCCACCTCGCCGAACTGGCCGGCGCCGCCGCTCTGCTTTTTATGGCGGTAGCGGGATTCGGCCGTGCCGGCGATGGTCTCGCGGTAGGGGATGGCCGGCGGGCGGGTGCCGAGGCCGAGGCTCCAGCGGCTCTTGAGGGTGTCGAGCACCGTCTTGAGGTGCACCTCGCCGAGGCCGCGGATGACGGTCTCCTTGGCCTGCATGTCGCGCTCGACGCTGAGGCAGGGGTCTTCGTCGAGGAGGCGGTGCAGGGCTTCGGAGAGCTTCTGCTCGTCGCCGTGCTTCTCGGGCAGCAGGGCGAGGCCGAAGACGGCCTGCGGGTAGCGCGGCCGGGCTACGTGGAAGTGGTCTTCGTCGTGGGAATCGTGGAGCACCGCGTCGCGGTGGATGTCGTCGATGCGGGCCACCGCGCAGATGTCGCCGGGGATGCCGACGTCGATCTCGGTTTGATTTTTACCCTGCACGCGCAGCAGGTGGCCGACCTTGAAGGGCTTGCGGGCGTCGCCGATGAAGAGCTGGGTGTTGGGCGTGACGGTGCCCTGGTGGATGCGGAACAGGCCCAGCTTGCCGCGGAAGGGGTCGTTGCTGACCTGGAAGACGTGGGCGATGACGTGCTGGTCGGCGTCGGTGGTGGCGCTCACCGACTGGGCGGCCGGGCCTTCGCCCTTCAGGAACTGGGGCGGGTTGCCCTCGGTCGGGTCGGGCAGCAGGCGGCCCATGATGTCGAGCAGCTCGTTGATGCCGGCGCCCGTGCGGGCCGAGGTGAAGCACACCGGGATCAGGTGGCCTTCGCGCAGGGATTGCTCGAAGGGATCGTGGAGCTGCTCGGGCTGCAGGGATTCGCCCTGCTCGAGGTAGAGGGCCATCAGGTCTTCGTCCACCTCGACCACCTGGTCGACGATCTGGTCGTGGGCCTCGCGCACGCTGGAAAAGGCCGGCGCGGCGTCGTAGTCGGGTGAGAAGAAGCAGTCGATGACGCGCTCGCCATCGGCGGTGGGCAGGTTGATCGGCAGGCATTCCTTGCCGAAGGCGGCGCGCAGGCGCTCGAGCAGCGCGGCGAAGTCGACGCCCGGCGCGTCGATGCGGTTGATGACGATCATCCGGCATTTCTCGGCGGCGGCGTCCATCACCTTGCGGGTGACGGTCTCGACACCGGCGGCGGCGTTGACCACCACCACAGCGGTCTCGACCGCCGGCAGGGTGGCCAGCGCGCGGCCGAGGAAGTCGGGCATGCCCGGGGTGTCGAGCACGTTGACCCAGTGGCCGGCCCATTCGAGGTGCGCGAGGCTGGCGTTGAGGGAATGGCCGAAGGCCTTTTCCTGGGGGTCGTAGTCGCTGACGGTGTCGCCCTTCTCGACCGAGCCGGGGGTGCCGATGGCACCGGCGGAACACAGCAGGCGCTCGAGGAGCGTGGTCTTGCCGCTGCCGGACTGGCCGAGGAGGGTTAGGTTACGGATGTCGCGAACCGAGGTCGGTGTCATGCTTGCTCCCTTGCAGTAGTTATTCTGAAAGCCGAAAGCCTGATTGCAGCAGTATCTGCCTCGGCGGCGGCCAGAACAACGATCCAGGTCAACAAAGAGGCGGCTACCACTCCAGCCCGCGGCGGACCGGAGGCGGTGGCGGCGCGGCGCCGAGCAGGGGCAGCAGGTGGGGCAGGGCGTCGTCCTCGTGGCGGTAGGCGGCGTGGGGGCCGAGTTCGGCCCACAGGCCGGTGCGCTCCAGCACGTCGATGACCTGCTTCTTGAGCCCGCAACAGGCCAGCAGCCGCCCGCCCGCCGCCAGCTGGCGGCGGAGCCGGCGCAGGGTGTCGATGCCGCTGGCGTCGATGTCGTTGATGCCGGCCGACGAGATCAGCAGCACCTTGAGCTGCGGGTGCTCGCGCTCGACGGCCAGCACCGCGTCCTCGAAGGTGGCGGCGTTCACGAAATGCAGCGGGCCGTCGAAGCGCAGGATGGCGAGGCCCGGGTGGGCCGCCGGCAGTCCGAAGCGGCGGGCGTCGCGCCAGGTGCCGTCCGGGTGGCGGCCGAGCACCGCAACCCGCGGCCGCATGCTGCGGTAGATCAGCAGCGCGAGGGACAGCAGCAGGCCCGAGAGGATGCCGATCTCGATGTGCGGCGCGAAGGCCAGCGTGGCGACGAAGCTCACGGTGCCGGCCAGGCCGTCGTCGCGGCTGCTGCGCCAGGCCTCGCGCAGCGGCGCGATGCTGAGCAGCCTGGCCACGGTGACCAGGATCACCGCGGCCAGCAGCGGGCGCGGGATGTGGGCGATCAGCCCGGGGATCGCCAGCAGGGCGGCCAGCACCATCAGCGCCCCGACCACTGAGGCCACGCCGCTGCGCGCCCCGGCCCCCAGCAGGACGGCCGAGCGCCCGAAGGAGCCGCTCACCGGGTAGGCCTGGCACACCGCGGCGGTGAGCTTGGCGAGGCCCTGGCCGATGAGTTCCTGGTTGCCGTCCCAGCGCTGGCCGGTGCGCGCCGCGGCGATCTTGCAGCTCGACATGGCCTCCAGGAAGCTCACCAGGGCCAGTACGAAGGCGGCCGGCAGCAGGTCGGTGATCTGGCGCCAGTCGGTGGCCGGTATGGCGAGGGCGATGACCTGCTCCGGCAGTGCGCCGACCACCCGGCCGCCGGAAGCCTCGAAACCCGTCAGCCAGGCCACCAGGCCGAGCCCCGCGGTGACCAGCAGGAGGCCCGGCCAGCGCGGCGCGAAGCGGTTGAAGAGCAGCAGCAGCACGATCGCCGCGCCGCCCAGGGCGAGGGACGGCAGGTGGGTGCCGGGCAGGCTGCCGGCGAGGTGGGCCAGGCCCTCGGCAAAGGGCAGCTGGCCGGCGCTGCTCACGCCCAGCAGGGCCGGCAGCTGCGCCAGGCAGATCAGCACCGAGCAGGCGTTGATGAAGCCGTGCAGCACCGGGTGCGACAGCAGGTCGGCAAAGTGGGCCAGACGCAGGGCGCCGAAGGCCAGCTGGAGCAGGCCGGCGAGCAGCGCCAGCTGCACCGCCAGCACCAGCCAGGTGTCGGAGCCGGGCAGCGCCAGGGGCGCCAGCGCGGCGGCGGTGAGCAGGCTGGTGAGGGCCACCGGCCCGGTGTTGAGCTGGGGCGACGAGCCGAACAGGGCCGCCACGATGCTCGGCAGCAGCGAGGCGTACAGGCCCACGTAGGCAGGCAGCCCGGCGAGCTGGGCGTAGGCGAGGGCCTGGGGGATCGCCACCAGGGCCACCGACACGCCGGCCAGCAGGTCGGTGCGCAGGGTGGCGGCGTCGAGCTGGCGGCGCCAGGCAAGAAAGGGAAGCAGGCGGCGCAGCAGTCGGTGGGCGGCGAGGGGCATGGCAGGGGCGCGTGGTCGGCGGTGGGCGGCCGCGCGGGCCGGCGCGCATCGGCCGGCCCGGGCAAGGGCTGAAGTTTAGCCCGCCGTGCGCCGGCGGGCACCCGCGGGGCGAGAGGCTGCGGTTAAAGATGTGTCGGTGGCGGTCGATAAGGTTTGCGCGTTCATTTGCCTTTCGGCCCGGGATTTCCCTTGTTCATGCGATGTATTCTTCCGCCG
>JAKLLM010000138.1 GCA_023150125.1 Zoogloea sp. | reverse complement strand
GGATGCTCCTCGAGCTCGCCAACCAGCTTGTCGGCTTTCCCCGCCACCTGTCCCAGCATGTGGGCGGCTTCATCATCTCCCGCGGGCCGCTGGCCGAGCTGGTGCCGGTCGAGAACGCCGCGATGGCCGACCGCACCGTCATTCAGTGGGACAAGGACGACCTCGAAACCCTCGGCCTGCTCAAGGTAGACGTGCTGGCCCTGGGCATGCTGTCGGCGATCCGCCGCAGCCTGGCCCTGGTGGCGCAGCAGCGCGGCCAGCCCTTCACCATGTCCGACATCCCCCGCGAACATCCTCAGGTCTACGACATGCTGTGCCAGGCCGACGCGATGGGCGTCTTCCAGGTCGAATCCCGCGCCCAGATGAGCATGCTGCCCAGGCTCAAGCCCCGCTGCTACTACGACCTGGTGGTCGAGGTGGCCATTGTGCGGCCCGGGCCGATCCAGGGCGGCATGGTCCATCCCTACCTGCAGGCGCGCGACAAGATCGCCCGCCACGAGCCCATCCACTACCCCCGGCCCGAGATCGAGCCCGTGCTCCGCCGCACCCACGGCGTGCCGATCTTCCAGGAGCAGGTGATGCAGCTGGCCGTGGTCGCAGCTGGCTTCACCCCCGGCGAGGCCGACCAGCTGCGCCGCAGCATGGGCGCCTGGAGCCGCAAGGGCGACCTGCAGCGCTACCAGGACCAGCTGATGGCCGGCATGCTGGCCCGCGGCTACGCCCGGGAGTTCGCCGAAGCCCTGTGCCATCAGATCCAGGGCTTCGGCAGCTACGGCTTTCCGGAATCCCACGCGGCCAGCTTCGCGCTGCTGGTGTATGTGTCGGCCTGGCTCAAGTGCTTCGAGCCGGCGGCCTTCTTGTGCGGCCTCCTCAACAGCCAGCCGATGGGCTTTTACGGCCCGTCCCAGCTGATCCAGGACGCCCGCCGCCATGATGTGGAAGTCCTGCCCGCCGATGCCGCCGCCAGCGACTGGGACTGCACCCTCGAAGCCCGCCCCGGCGAACAGCCACCCGCCGCCCGCCTCGGCCTGCGCCTCGTCAAGGGCTTCAACGCCGCAGCCGCCGGGCGCATCAGCCAGGCCCGCCAGCACAGCCCCTTCAGTTCGGTGGACGATCTCGCCCGCCGCGCGGGCCTCTCCATCGCCGAGTTGCGCACCCTCGCCTCGGCCGGCGCACTGGCCAGCCTGGCCGGCCACCGGCGCCAGGCCTTGTGGGCCGCGGCCGGCAGCCAGGCGCCGCCGGGGGTTCTCCACGACGCGCCCGTCGCCGACCCGCCGCCGACCCTGCCCGCCCCCGGCGAAACCCAGAACCTTGTCGCCGATTACGCCCGCCTGGGGTTCAGCCTCGGCCGCCATCCGCTGGTCTTCCTGCGCGCCCAGCTGGGCGCCGAGCGCTTCCTGAGTGCCGCCGACATCGCCACCGCCGACGACCGCAAGCTGGCCCGTGCCGCCGGCATCGTCACCTGCCGGCAGCGCCCCGGCACCGCCCGGGGTACGATGTTCGTCACCCTCGAGGACGAAACCGGCTGGGTGAACGTGGTGGTCCGCCCGGAGCTCCTCGAGGCCGAACGGCGCATCCTGCTTGGGGCCCGCCTGCTGGGCGTGTATGGGCAGGTCACCCGCCAGGGCAGCGTCGTGCATCTGCACGCCAAGCGGGTCGTCGACCGCAGCGCCCTGCTCGGCCAGCTGGCCACCCACAGCCGGGATTTCCACTGACGACGGGAATCCCGGACAAGCGGCAAGGTCTGACCAGACATGCCGTCCCCGCCAAGGAGCCCCCATGCCAAACCGCCTGATCCTCACGATGCTCGCCGCCGTTTTCCTGCTTGCCGGCTGCGGCGGCATCTCCACCATCAAGACCAGCTGGCGCGACGGCGCTGACACCGCGGGCACGCCTCGCAAGCTCGCCGTCTTCGTCGTGGTGAAGGACGACAACCTGCGCCGGATGGCCGAGAACCGGGTGGTCCAGAGCCTGCAGCCAGGCATCGCAGCCGAGGCAGCCCATCAGCTGGGCCTGGGCCCTGAGATCGAGAACCCCGACGTGCGCAAACGGCTCGCCGAGGCCGGCTTCGACGCCGCCCTGCTCGCCCGGCTGGTATCGGTGGACAAGACCCAGGCCCTCGTCCCGGCCCAGCCCCCCTTCCTGCCCGAGCCCTTCCTGTGGCGCCGGGGCCCCTACCCCTTCTATCCCTTCTATCCGTACACCTACACGACATCGCCCCAGGTGATCGAAAACACCCGGGTCATCGTGGAAACCCTGCTCTACCGCCTGCCCGAAGGCAAGCCGGTCTGGACGGCCGTGAGCGAATCCTTCAACCCCGCCTCATCCAGCGAGGTGGTCGAAGACCTGATCCCGCTGATCGGCAGGCGCCTGCGTGACGAAGGCCTGCTACCCGGCCGCTGAAGGCTGGGCAGCAGGCCTCCGAGAATAGCGGATGCCGCTCAGGCACCGTCGCCCCCGGCCTGTTCCCGGCGCCGGTAGTGCATCACGGCCGGCGCCACGACGAGGGCGCCGAGCAAGCCCACGAGGACGAGCGGCCACAGGATGGGCCGGTTCCATTCGGCCCGCAGCCGCTCCCGCTGGGACACGTCGACGCGCTGGTACTTGAGGGTGTTGCGGACGATCTTGCCCGGCTTGCGGTTGTACAACCAGCCGTGCTGGAGCGTGTAGGCCTTCTCGTAGAAACCCCACACCCAGGGCGCGTCGTGCTGCAGGATGGCCAGCATGCGCTCGGTGATGGCCTGCCGCTCGGGGCCGTCGGGCATCGCCTTCATGCGCTCGAAGAGCCGGTCGTATTCGGCATTCTCGTAGTTGGCGGCGTTCTCGCCCTGGCTCTTCACCTTGCCCTGGGCACCGTAGAGCAGGAACAGGAAGTTCTCCGGGTCGGGGTAGTCGGCGTTCCAGCCCCAGTAGAAAAGCTGGGCGTTGCCTTTGCGGATCTTGTCCTGGAAGCGGTTGTAGTCGGTGGCGCGCACCACCAGCTGCACGTCGAGCTTGCGGAACTGCTTGGCGAGCCAGTCGACGGTCGATTTGTCGCCCATGCCCGAACCGGTGGTGTCGAGGTACACCACCAGCGGCTCGCCGCTCTTCGCGTCGCGCCCACCGGGGTAGCCCGCCTCGGCGAGCAGCCGGCGGGCTTCGTCCACCGGCTTGCGCTGGGGCTTGCCGTCGACCCAGTCGTACACGAAGGGGTTGATCCCCGCTTCGCCGGCCCGGTAGCCGGCAATGCCCGGCGGGATAGGGTGCATGGCCGGAACGCCGCGGCCGTTCTGGAACACCGAGATGAACTCTTCCTGGTCGATGGCGATCGAGATCGCCAGCCGCAACTTGCGCGCCCGCTCGGTGCTGCCGCCGACCACCGGGTCGAGCATGTTGAAGCCCATGTACATCACCGTCGGTGCCACCGAGGTGTTGAGGCGGATGCCCTTGTCGGCCATCTCGTCGCTCAGGCTCACGTCGCCCTGCCCTCCCATCTGGACGGCCTGGTCGAAGTTGTCGGACGACACGCCGGAGGCGTCGTAGTAGCCCTGCAGAAACTTGTTCCAGGCCGGGATGCTCTCCTTCTCGCGGCTGAACACCACCTTGTCGATGAAGGGAATCGGCTTGCCACAGTCGGCCAGCAGGCCCGCCGCCTGGTCGTCGGGCTCGCCCTCGCAGGGGTAGCGCTCGCCGCGGAAGTTGGGGTTGCGGGCCAGCACCATGCGGGCGTTGGGGTTGTTCTCGACGAGCATGTAGGGGCCGGTGCCGATGGGCCACCAGTCGAGGCTCAGGTTGCGCTCGGCCATGCCCGGCTGGGCAAAGAAGCGCTCGGCCTCGAAGGGCATCGGGGCAAAGAAGGGCATCGCCAGCCAGTAGGGAAACTGGGGGTAGGTGCCCTTGATGTGCACCCGGTAGGTGTAGCGATCGACCAGCTCGACCCCCGCCATCGGGTAGCTGCGCAGGTCGATCCAGCTGCCACCCTGGCCGCCTGCGCTGCGCGCCTTCTCGTCGGCCACCAAGCGGGCGTGGAGGTCCTTGAGGCCGACGACGTAGTCGCCCATCAGCTCGAGCACCGGCGAGTGCAGGCGCGGGTGGGCCAGGCGCTTGATCTGGTAGATGTAATCCTCGGCGGTGAGCTCGCGGGTGCCCGTCTGGGGGAAGTCGGCGAGGCTGCGCTTCGTGGCAATCACGTCGGCCGGCAGACCCAGGTAGACCGGCTTGCCCGCTGCATCCAGCGCAAAGGCCGGGTGCGGCTGGTAGCGGATGCCAGGCTGGATGCGGATCTCGTATTCGCTGCGGGCGATCTGCGCCGGGTCGGCCCCGGCGGGCAGCAGCTTGCCGGCGGCGTCGAACTGGCGCAGCGTGGGCATCTGGGCAGCCGCGGCAACCTGGAGCTGGAAGGGGCGCTTCAGGTAGTGATACTGCAGCGGCGGCTCGTAGATCTGGTAAAGGAAGGTCGCCTCGTCCTCGCTGTAGGACTGCACCGGGTCGAGGTGCTTGGGGCGCTGGCTGAAGGCGGTGTACAGGATGTTGCCGCCCCGTTCGGCCGCCGGATAAGGGTCGTTCCAGACCGGGCCACAGCCGCTGAGCGAGGCCACCACCAGGAGGGCGGCCAGCCGCCGGATCGTCGGAGAAGTGATTGCGCGCATGGCGCCCAGTCTACCGGATAGCTCCGCCGCTGAAGGTGTTTAGGGCGCACTCCCGCCAGCGGGGCGGGCAGATGCGACGCAGCCTCAGGCGCTCTGCTTGCGGCGGGCCGCCAGCTCGGCCTGCATCTCGGCCACCAGGGCTTCAGCGCGCTGGGCGCGGACGGTTTCGGCGAGGCGGAGCTCTTCGATGGCCCGGGCGCGGGCCTCGGCGGCGGCCACCGCGGACTCCTTGCCGTGGGCCGCGTCGCTGGCGATCTTGAGCTGGGCCTGCAGGCGTTCGATGCGGCCCTCGGCGGCGGCCAGCGATGTCTCGATCTGGCGCGTCTTGGAGACCGCCTCGCGCAGCGCGGCGCGGGCTTCCTCGGTCTGCTCGCGCTGGCGGGCCTCGCGCTCCTCCCGGTTGGAGACCTGCTGGCGCAGGGCGAGCATCTCGGCCACCTTGTCCTGGCGGGCCTGCTCGATCTGCTTGAGCAGGGCTTCCCGCTCGCCGGCGCTGCGTTCCTGCTCTTCCTTGAGGGCAGCGGTGTAGCGATCGCGGTCGTTCTGCAGCAGCCGGGTGAGGCGTTCGGATTCGGCCAAGAACTTCTGCTCGCGCCCCTCGGCAGCATCTTCGAGCAACTTCACGCGGCTCTCGAGGGCGTCGCGCTGACGCTGGGTTTCCTGGATCTGGCCGCGCAGCTCGGCAATGGTGCCGTCACGGCTCTGCACGGCCTGCTCGAGGCCTGCGATGGTCTGCTGCGCGTCAGACGAGGCGGCTTCGAGCTGCTGGATGCGGTCATGGGCCGCCTGCAGGCGCACGTGCACGGCCTCGCGCTCGGCCTCGAGCTCCTGGCGCTGGCTGGCCAGCACCCGGTCGGCCTGCTGCAGCGACAGCGACCACACATTGGCCATGAAGGTGTCGGCGGCCGAGACGAGCTCGTCGGGCATGCCCGGAATGCTGCGCTGGCGGAAGAACGCCGCCCCGGTCTCACGGCGCCATTGGTCGATGTAACGCTGCACGACCTCGCTCGAGCCCTTGTTGCCCAGCTCGGCATAGACGAGGTTGAAAGAGGGGTTCTCGCCCTGGGAGAGCAGCTGAAAACAGATCTGCTCGACCGACTCGAAATTGACACTGCTGCTACGCGCCATGGACATCTCCCCGCCTCACCAAGAATGCAAAAAACTGCTACACGGGACACCATAGCATACGTATAAGGCCGGATAACGTAATATTTATGACGAAACGCCAATTCAACACACTTTGACGGCGAAGCACCGGCCCGCGGCGCCCAAAGGCATTCAGCCCCTCGTTTTGGGCCCTGCCCAGGGCAGGCGCTGCTTCTGCGCCTCGTCGTGCCAGCGCTCCTCTTCTTCGTGGATGTAGCGCTGGGTGGTGCGTGCGTCGGTGTGACGGGCGTCCTTCTGCACGAAGCGCTCGTCGATGCCGCTGTCGAGCTTGGCGGTGATGCCGGTGTGGCGCCCCCAGTGGGCCGAGGCGGCGCGCAGCTTCTCCTTCTTGTGCTCGGCTTCGGCGGGCAGCAGCTCAGCCGCCGCGGCAAAGATCTTCTTGAGGATCTGATTGAGCCGCCGGGCGGTGATCGGGCTGCCGTCCATGACCGACACCAGCAGCGGCGTGGTGTCGTCCCGCCGCGGCACGGCGGAGAGGCCCAGGTGCTTGCGGTAGCGGATCAGCGCCTGCAGCATGTCGTCGGCCACAGGCACCTTGGCCTTCTTGCCGCCCTTGCCCACCACGTGCCACCACCACAGGCCGCGCTCTTCGCGGAAGCTGTTCATGCGGTGGCTCTCGAGCTCACCGGCCCGGGGCGCCAGCATGTAGAGCGTCGCCGCGATGAAGCGGGCCCGCTCGTATTCGTCGCGGCCCCGCTCGGCGTCGCGGGGTATCGCCTCGATGGCCGCCGTGACGGCCTGCCACATCTGCTCGTCGAGGAAACGCTCGATCTTGTCGACCTCCTCGGTGCTGGCCACCGCCCGCAGCGGGCCGCCCGCCTCGGCCGCCATCTTGCGGCGGCGCTGCCGGATCAGGCCCAGCGGGTTGCCCAGCAGGTAGCCGGCGTCCACCAGATAGCGCATCAGCGAATTGATCGCCGCCATCGCCGTGAGCACCGCGCTCTCGCTGAGCGGGCCGACGAAGGGCCGCCACTTTTCCGACGCCCGCTCGGCCTTCGGGCCACACCACAGGGCCGCCGGCTGCGGGTCGACGAGAAAGTTCAGGTAGCCCTCGAAATCCTGCCGGTTGAGGCTGGAAAGCGGCTTGCCGCACTCGACCAGCGACCACAGCAAGAGGCGTTCGCACTCCCGCTGATAGATGCGCAGCGTGCCCGGGGAGCGGTCGTATTCGACCAGAAAGCAGCGGATCGCGTCGGCGTCGCAGGTGGCATTGATCTGCAGGCGGGCCGGGTCGGCGCGGTTGTCCCCCGCGCTGCCGTCGAGTTCGGGCGGAATCTGCAGCGCATCGAGGGGGCGCAGGGGAATGGCGCCGGGCAAGGAGGGGTCGGCCACGGGCAGGGCTGTGTGTTTTGCGTCCATGAGCATGAGTTTACCTCGACGGAGCAGCACGCACGGACACCTGGCCCTGGGCTGAGCTTGCAACAACCCGGATGCTGTATATAATTACAGTCATCGATAAAAACAGCTGCGGGGCGATAAAACTTCGCACCGTAAAGCCTGGACCCTCCGGGGCCTCAATCCACCTTTCAAAGGAGTCGATGATGGAAACCCTGATTTGCCGGATCTTGATGTTGAGCGGCCTGATGGCTGGGGTTCTGCTGGCCGGTGGCAACAGCAACGCCCTGGTGCCGGCTATCCTGGCCGTCGTGTGCGCAGGCCTCTTGCGCCGCATTGCCCCCGCGCTCCCGTGGCGTTTCAACCGAAGCCGCTACCGCAGCGCCCCCGCCCCCATTCCCGGCTGGCGCTGAGCATCACGGGCCCGTACCTCCACGCCTGACAACCGGGCCGGCCACAAAAAAATCGCCGGCAAACTCGGGCAATCCCAAGTGCCGGCGAAACCTTATGTGCTTCATGCACCCCGCGTCGTGAGCCAGGCCGCTTTCCACCCGGAGCCGGCCCGAAGCACGCCGGGCAAGCCGGCAGCCCCGGAGCTTACCTGCCCCGGGCAGCGCGGGCCTTGCGCTCTGCCGCGATCAGTTCGGCGATGTCGGTGTTGCGATATTTCGTCGCCCAGCTCTCGGCCGTCTCACCCTGGTCATTCTTCAGGTCGAGGTTCGCGCCGGCCTTGAGCAGGCGGGCAACGACCTCATCGTGGCCGTTGCGAGCGGCAAACATCAGCGCCGAGCTGCGGTTGGGTGCCTGCGCGTCGGGGCTCGCGCCCTTGGCCAGGAGCAGATCGACGATGCCGGTACGCCCCTCGAAGGCAGCATAGAGCATGGGGTTCCAGCCAC
>JAKLLM010000137.1 GCA_023150125.1 Zoogloea sp. | reverse complement strand
CTCATCCAGCATCGCGCCCGAGCCGGTGGCCTTCGCAAAACGGTAGCCATCCAGCGCCGCCTTGTAGAGATCGCTGCCGAGAGCCATCTCGGTATCCTGGACCCGGGACACCAGCATGCGCAGGCGGGACAGCAGCGGCCGCACCTGATCGATCGCCACCCGGTCCTGGCGGATCGCATCCAGGTCGAAATCGGCTGGGAGCGCACCGGGGTTGCGCTCCATCACGTCAATGGTCGCGCGGCAGAACACCTCGGTCCGCGGGCCGAGCTTGAGGAGCTCGCGGCGCTGCGCGACGGACAGCTCGACAAAGTCGACGAGCTCTTTCTCGAGGGCCGCGAGGGCCGCCTCGATCGCGGTGAAACGGCTGGAATCGATGGTCAGGGAGATCAGGTTCTGGGACATTCCGGGCAAGCTCCAGGTGAATGACGTCAGGTTGAGAGAGTGCCCCATAGGGGCAGCCCGGATTGTAGCCCCAGCGCCCCTGAAAATACCAATTCGATAACCATTTCAGATTCAGGGGAGGCGCCAGCCCGCTTCAAGAACGGCAGGGACCGCCCCCCGCGACTGCCCGACTTTGTCAGGCGAGGTGCCGAAAATTGTCACAACACAGCCTTGACGCTGCGCTCGAAAGATCGAAACGCACTCAAGACACCGACTCAGCCCCATGTATTACAAGCGGTTTTCAATTTGCTTCAACTTCTGGCACGCCGATTGCATTAGCTAACCCGTCGGGGCCTGGTCCCGTTCATCATTCAACCAAGCAAGCGGAGAATCACATGAAGAAGCAAGCCGGTTTCACCCTGATCGAACTCATGATCGTCGTCGCCATCATCGGTATCCTGGCCGCGATCGCCGTTCCGCAGTATCAGACCTACACCAAGAAGGCCAAGTTCACCGAAGTCGTCCAGGCTACCCAGCCGTACAAGCTCGGTGTCGAGCTGTGCTACCAGAACAACAACAACAGCTTGGCCAACTGCAAACCTGGCACCGCCGACGTGCCGGCTGACACCACCAAACCTGCAGGCAATGTTGCCTCCGTTGCGACCTCCTCTGACGGCAACGCGATCATCACTGCAACCGCGATCAGCGGCAATGGTCTGGCCGGCGAAACCTACATTCTGGAACCGAAGGCTGCTGATGTTGGCAGCGCCAACGCCCTGACTTGGACGGTGAAGTCCACCAGCACCTGCAAGGCTGCCAGCATCTGCTGATGACTCCAGCCCCCGACTCACGTCGGAAGCGCTGAGTTCAAGCCCGGAACGGCGCAAGCCTTCCGGGCTTTGTCGTTGACGCTTTCATCAATGCGCCGCATCGCACGAACACTCCCCCCGATTGCGCTCCCCTCCCCTCCCGGCCATAATTTTCCCCGACTCCCCTTTCGCCGACTTCTCGCCGCACTTGCCCCGGAACAAGGTTTCCGCGCTGCCGCAGGGCGTATAACATCGTTCCCAGCCTCAGTCTCCACGAGACGATGAACCAGAAAGTCATTCCCCTCGCCGACGAGCGCCAGCTCCGGCAACTGCCCGCCATCCCGGCCGAACTCACGCCCCCCAGCGGCAGGCTGGTGGACAGCCGCGGCCGGGCGGTGAAGGATCTGCGCATCTCGGTCACCGACCGCTGCAACTTCCGCTGCGTGTATTGCATGCCCAAGGCGGTGTTCAACGACGACTACCGCTTCCTGCCGCGGCAATCGCTGCTGAGCTTCGAGGAGATCACCCGCCTCGCGCGCATCTTTGCCGCCCACGGCGTCAGCAAGATCCGCCTCACCGGCGGTGAGCCGCTGCTGCGCCGCAACCTCGAACGCCTGGTCGCCAGCCTCGCCGAGATCCCGGGCATGGAGGTCACCCTCACCACCAACGGCGTGCTGCTGCCCAAAAAGGCGGCCGCCCTCAAGGCCGCCGGGCTGGCGCGGGTCACCGTCAGCCTCGACTCCCTCGACGACGCCACCTTCCGCGCCATGAACGACATGGACGTGCCCGTCTCCGACGTGCTGGCCGGCATCGCCGCCGCCGAGGCCGCCGGGCTCGCCCCGCTCAAGGTGAACATGGTGGTCAAGCGCGGCCTCAACGACCACGAGATCGTCCCCATGGCCCGCCATTTCCGCGGCAGCGGCCACATCCTGCGCTTCATCGAGTTCATGGACGTGGGCAGCTCCAACGGCTGGCGCATGGACGACGTGGTGCCCTCGGCCGAGGTCATCCGGCGCATCCACGAAGTCTTCCCCCTCGAGCCCATCGACCCCAACTACCCGGGCGAAGTGGCCGAGCGCTGGCGCTACGCGGACGGCAGCGGCGAGATCGGCGTGATCTCGTCGGTCACCCAGGCCTTCTGCTCCACCTGCACCCGCGCCCGCCTGTCCACCGAGGGCAGCCTGTACACCTGCCTGTTCGCCCAACAGGGCCACGACCTGCAGAGCCTGCTCCGCCAGGGCCGCAGCGACGCCGAGCTGTCGGCCGTCATCGGCCGCCTGTGGCAACAGCGCAACGACCGCTACTCCGAGATCCGCACGGCCGAGACCGCCTCGCTGCGCAAGATCGAAATGTCCTACATCGGCGGCTGAGGCAGCCTCGAACATGAGCCCGCCCACTCCCGAGCAGATCACCGGCCTGGTGCTTGCCGGCGGCCTCGGGCGCCGGATGGGCGGCGTGGACAAGGGCCTCAGCCGGCTGGGCGACGCGCCGCTGGTGGCGCACATCCTGCGGCGCCTGGCGCCCCAGGTCGGGCCGCTCATCATCAACGCCAACCAGAACCACGGCATCTACGCCAGCTTCGGCCACCCGGTCATCAGCGACCGCATAACAGGCTACGCCGGGCCGCTGGCCGGCCTCGAAGCCGGGCTCGCCGCGTGCACCACGCCCTACCTGGTCACCGCCCCCTGCGACTCGCCCTTCCTGCCCGCAGATCTCGTCAGCCGCCTCGCCGAAAGCCTCACGGCCCACAAGGCCAGCATTGCGGTGGCCCGCACCGGCGATCAGCTGCACCCGGTGTTCAGCCTCATCCGCAGCGACGAGCTGCGCGACCTGCAGGCCTTCGTCAATGCCGGCGGGCGGCGCATGGAAGCCTGGCTGCGGCGCCTGCGCTGGGCGCCCTGCCCCTTCGACGACTGCCCCGACGCCTTCGCCAACATCAACACGCCGGACGAGCTCCGCGCGCACCAAGCTGGAGACACCGCCCGGTGACATCCCTCGCCCAACAGTTCCAGGCCCACGCCGACTACCGCCCCGAGACCCTGCCGGTGGACACCGGCCGCCAGCTCATCATCGACGCAGTAAGCCCCATCGTCGGCACCGAGCACATCCCGCTGCGCGACGCCCTCGGCCGCGTGCTGGCCGAAAGCGTGGTCTGCCCCATCGACGTGCCGCCCCATGACAACTCGGCGATGGACGGCTACGGCCTGCGCGGCGCCGATCTCGCCGCCGACGGCCCGACAACCCTCGACATCGTCGGCACCGCCCTTGCCGGCCAGCCCTGCGCCGCCAGCGTCGGCCCCGGCCAGGCTGTGCGCATCATGACCGGGGCCCGCCTGCCCGCCGGCGTCGACACCGTGGTGATGCAGGAAGTCGCCCGCGTCGAGGGCGGCCGCGTCACCCTCGCCCCCGGCCAGCGTGCCGGCCACAACATCCGCCGCGCCGGTGAAGACCTCCACGCCGGCCAGGTGGCACTGGCCGCCGGACGCCAGATCCGGCCTGCAGAGCTCGGCCTCGTCGCCTCCCTCGGCATCAGCGAGGTGGCCGTGCGGCGGCGCCTGCGGGTGGCCTTCTTCTCCACCGGCGACGAGGTCGTCACGATCGGCAGCGCCGCCCGCGACGGCCAGATCTACGACAGCAACCGCTACACCCTGTTCGGCATGCTCACCCGCCTGGGGGTCGACGTGATCGACATCGGCGTCGTGCGCGACGACCCCGACGCCCTCGAGACCACCCTGCGCGAAGCCGCGTCGGTGGCCGACGTGGTGATCACCAGCGGCGGCGTCTCGGTGGGCGACGCCGACTTCACCCGCGACATGATGGCCCGCCTCGGCGAGGTGCTGTTCTGGAAGATCGCCATGAAGCCCGGCCGCCCGATGGCCTTCGGGCGCATCGGCCGCCACGGCGACTCCGCCTGGCTGTTCGGCCTGCCCGGCAACCCGGTGGCGGTGATGGTGAGCTTCTACCAGTTCGTCCAGCCGGCCCTGCTGCGCCTGGCCGGTGTCGATCCGCTGCCGGCCATGCCCGTGCTGCAGGCTTCATGCACGACCCCCCTGCGCAAGGCCCCCGGGCGCACCGAGTTCCTCCGCGGCGTGCTGTCCCTCGACGGTGGGCGCTGGCAGGTGCGCACCACCGGTGCCCAGGGCTCGGGCATCCTCAGCTCGATGGCCGACGCCAACTGCTTCATCATCCTCGGCCCCGGGCAGACGAAGGTCGCGGTGGGCGAGCCGGTGAGTGTCCAGCTCTTCGATGGGCTGGTCTGAGTTCCCGCGCAAAACCGAAATTGACAATCGATCGCGTCCACCGGCGTTTTATGGTGCAGAATTTCAGCCTTGGATGGCCAAGCCGGCCCGATCAACCACCCCGAGCAGACCATGGATAACACTGTTCCGGAAGGCACTCGTCGGATCATCGACGGTCGCGAGCGCGTCTTCTACTCAGACTACTGGGTCAAGACCTACACCGTTCCCGAAGACACCCTGCAGGCCAAGCGCAAGCTGATCGGTGCCCTCACCCGGCGCCTGTTCAACCACGTCGAGCACGGCCTCAACATCCCCGGCAGCCGCCTCAACGAAGCCCGCAAGAGCTACGAAGACGAAGCCGACCCCGAACGCCGCCGCGTCAAGGGCGCCATGCTCGCCGGCGCCCTCTTCAACCGGGCCGCCGACATCTTCACCAAGCTCGTCGAATTGCAGAGCGTCGGCATCGAGATCCAGTCCGACAACGCCCTGATGCGCGAATGCGGCCGCTGCCTGCAGGAGGCCCTCGGCCTCGGCCGGCTGGTGCTGCACCGCTCCGGCGAAGAAGGCATCGACGAGCTGTGGGGCGAACCCTTCAAGGCCTTCTCGATCCCCCTCGAAGACTTCTACGAGAGCCGCTACGTCAAGATCGCCCTCACGCTGCGCGACATCGACCGCATCGCCGAAGCCATCACCGCCAACTTCGAGGCCCTGCCCTGCTTCACCGGCATCGCCCCCCACGTGCACGCCTTCGCCGAGGCGGCCAAGAGCAAGACCGAAACCCTGCGCACCGACCCCGACATCTTCGATGTCTGGACCAGCTTCGTGACGGCCGGCGAGCGCCTGTGCGCCCATTTCAACGCCGGCGAGATGCCCGCGGGCCTCGAAGACCAGCACTTGGTCGCCGACGGCCGGCAGCTCCTCCAGCGTGGCCGCGACCTCATCAGCGACATCACCCGCGCCCGCACCCCGATGCCCAAGAGCGCCCAGGAATACATCGAGAAGTGCGAGGCCTACGCCGCCCGCTGCGCCCGCGCCGAAAACCGCCCGGACAACTAGCGCCGCCCGGCGGCGCGCCGGAGCGTGCGCCCCTTTTGCGATTTGTCATGGTCCTGGCTCGACGGATCTTCCACAATCGATGCTTTGCACATGCGCGGGAGCACCTCGAGCGCATGTCGCGTCAGCGTCAATAACAGGAGAGGAACGCCATGAGCACCAAGGACGACACCCCCGCAGCCCCCGCCGAAGCCACCCGCAAGCCTGCCCCCCCGCGCGCCAAAGCGCCGCGCCGCGCCGCCGCCGGCGACATCGCGCCCAAGCCCAGCCCGGCCGCCATCGAGGCCTTCGCCGTCGATGAGGCTGTCGAGGCCGCCCGCGACTCCAAGCTCACCGCCGTCAGCGACATCGTGGCCACGCTGGCCCGGCACGACACCCACAGCATCGCCGAGACCCTCCAGGCCATCCTCGCCGGTGCCTCGCCCGATGACGCCGCGATCCTGCGCAAGGCCCTGCTCTCCGAAGACGAACCGGTTTACCGCAAGCTCCCCTCCCACCCGGACGACGAGCTCGCCGAAGGCTGGCGCGAAGGCGCCTACCCCTACAAGAACCTGATGTCCCGCAAGGCCTACGAGAAGCAGAAATACCGCCTGCAGGTCGAGCTGCTCAAGCTCCAGGCCTGGGTCAAGGAATCCGGCCAGCGGGTGGTGATCCTCTTCGAAGGCCGCGATGCGGCCGGCAAGGGCGGCACCATCAAGCGCTTCATGGAGCACCTCAACCCCCGCGGCGCCCACGTGGTGGCCCTCGAGAAGCCCACCGACACCGAGCGCGGCCAGTGGTATTTCCAGCGTTACGTGCAGCACCTCCCCACCGCCGGCGAGATCGCGCTGTTCGACCGCTCCTGGTACAACCGGGCCGGCGTCGAGCGCGTCATGGGCTTCTGCTCCCCCGACGAATACCTCGAGTTCATGCGCCAGACGCCCGAGTTTGAGCGTCACCTGGTGCGCAGCGGCGTGCACCTCATCAAGTTCTGGTTCTCGGTGAGCCGCGAAGAACAGCGCCGCCGCTTCAAGGAACGCGAGGCCCACCCGCTCAAGCAGTGGAAGCTCAGCCCCATCGATCTGGCCTCCCTCGACAAGTGGGACGACTACACCAAGGCCAAGGAAGCCATGTTCTTCCACACCGACACCGCCGACGCCCCGTGGACGGTGATCAAGTCCGACTGCAAGAAGCGCGCGCGCCTCAACGCCATGCGCTACATCCTGCACAAGCTGCCCTACACCAACAAAGACCTCGAGCAGATCGGCACCCTCGACCCGCTGCTGGTCGGCCGCGCCCACGTGGTGTACGAACGCGGCGAGCACGCCGGCAGCCCCTTGCTGTAAGCAGCACCGCGGAGCCGCCCGCCAGCGGCTCCGCATGTCCACCACGCCCCGACGGCACGGCCCGCAACGGCCTGCCGCTACGCGGCCGCGGCGCAAGCAGGTAAACTGCGCCGCGTGCCAGCCAAGCCCCACGCCTCCACCTCTGCCGCTTCTCCCGCCTTCGCCCTCTTCGACAGCCGCGACGACGGCAGCTCGCCCGCCGGCGCCTGGCTGCTGACCCAGCTGCGCGAAGAAGTCCGTTGCACCGACCCGAACCGCTGGGAAGCCTGCCTGCAGAAGCTCGAAGACGCCGCCAAAGGCGGCGCCTGGGTCGCCCTCGCCGCCCATTACGAACTCGGCTACGCCATTGAACCGCGCCTGCGGCCCCTGCTTCCGGCCGATCATGGCCCGCTCGTCACCGGCTGGATCTTCGAGCACGCCGAATGGCTCGACGATGCCACCTGCGAAGCCTGGCTCACCGCCCGGGCCGGCAATGACGTCGGCGGCACCGGCCGGCTACAGCCCGCCATCAGCGAGACCGACTACCTGGCGCAAGTCGAGCGCATCCGCCGCTACATCTCGGCGGGCGACTGCTACCAGGTAAACCTCACCTTCCCCCTCGACGGCGAGGCCTACGGCAACCCGGCCCGACTCTACCAGGCCCTGCGTGCCGCCCAGCCGGTCAATTACGGCGCCTTCATCGCCCACCCGGGTGGCGCGATCCTGTCACGCTCCCCCGAGCTATTCCTCGAGCGCCACGGGCAGCGCCTGGCGAGCCGCCCGATGAAGGGCACCGCCCCGCGCCACACCGACCCGGCCGCCCTCGCCGCCTCAGAGAAGGATAGGGCCGAGAACGTGATGATCGTCGACCTCATCCGCAACGACATGGGCCGCCTCGCCCCCCCCGGTGGGGTGCGCGTCGAGGACCTGTGCCGGATCGAGGCCTACCCCACCGTCTGGCAGATGACCTCCCGGGTCGTCGCCGAACCGGTGAGCGCCAGCCTGCCCGAAATCTTCCGGGCGCTGTTTCCGTGTGGATCAATCACCGGCGCGCCGAAGATCCGCGCGATGGAGCTCATCCGCGAGCTCGAAGAGCGTCCCCGCGGCCTGTACTGTGGCGCCCTCGGCTGGATACGGCCCGGTGGCGACTTCCGCTTCAGCGTGCCGATCCGCAGCCTCTTCATCGACGCCGCCGGCAAGGCCCGGCTGAATGTGGGCAGCGGCATCGTGATCGACTCCCGGGGTGACGCCGAGTGGGCCGAATGCCACCTCAAGTCACGCTTCCTGACCACCCTGCCCAAGGGCCTGCGCCTGATCGAGACCCTGCGCTTCGAGCCGGGCCTGGGCTA
>JAKLLM010000136.1 GCA_023150125.1 Zoogloea sp. | reverse complement strand
CGAAGTGCTGGGCGCCGCCGTCGCGCAGGTCGTCGCGGTCGACGCTGGTGATCACCACGTAGTTGAGGCGCATCGCGGCGATGGTCTTGGCCAGGTCGGCGGGCTCGTTGGCGTTGAGCGGCTCGGGGCGGCCGTGGCCGACGTCGCAGAAGGGGCAGCGGCGGGTGCAGATGTCACCCATGATCATGAAGGTGGCGGTGCCCTTGCCGAAGCATTCGTGGATGTTGGGGCAGGAGGCTTCCTCACAGACCGTGTGCAGCTTGTGCTCGCGCAGGGTGTCCTTGATCTCGTTGAAGCGCTCGACCTCGGCGCCGGCGCCGAGCTTGATGCGGATCCATTCGGGCTTCTTGAGCCGCTCGGCGGGGACGATCTTGATCGGGATGCGCGCGGTTTTCTCGGCGCCGCGTTGCTTGCGGGCGGTGTCTTCCATGGAGCTGCTGTCCTTTGGTCAGGTGGGTGGGACGTCCGGGAAATGCCGCTGCAGGTGGCCGAGGAGCCGGGTCGCGACGTCCTCGGGCCCTTCAGTCACGCCGAAGTCCTTGAGTTGGATGGTTTGTAGCCCACTATAGCCGCAGGGGTTGATCCAGGTAAATGGTGTCAAGTCCATATCGACGTTGAGCGACAGGCCGTGGTAGCTGCAGCCGTTTTTTACACGCAGGCCGAGGGCCGCCACCTTGGCGTCGTCGATGTAGACGCCGGGGGCACCGTCCTTGCGGCGGGCGTCGAGGCCGTAGTCGGCGATGCAGTCGATGAGCGATTGTTCGAGCAGGTGCACCATCTCGCGGACCTTGAGGCCGCGGCGGTGGAGGTCGAGCAGCAGGTAGCCCACCACCTGGCCGGGGCCGTGGTAGGTGATCTGGCCGCCGCGGTCGATCTTGACCAGCGGGATGTCGGTGACGTGGAGCAGGTGCTCGGCCTTGCCGGCCTGGCCCAGGGTGTACACCGGCGGGTGCTCGACGAGCCACAGCTCGTCGGGCGTTGCGGCATCACGCTGGGCGGTGAAGTCCTGCATCGCCCGCCAGGTGGGCTCGTAGGGCACGCGGCCGGGGCGGCGGACGATCACAGGACGACCTTCACCAGCGGGTGGGACGACAGCTCGACGTACAGTGCGTCGAGCTGGGCCTGGGAGGTGGCATTGACGGTGCAGGTGATCGACAGGTAGTTGCCCTTTGACGAGGGGCGCATCTGCATCGCTGCGGCGTCGAAGTCGGGGGCGTGGCGCAGTACCACCTCGAGCACCGTCTGGGCGAAGTCGTCCACCCGCGCGCCCATGATCTTGATGGGAAACTCGCAGGGGAATTCGAGCAGGGTCGTGCGGCCTTCTTCAGTCATCGCGGCCTCCTTACAGGTTCTTGATCCACAGGCGCAGGGCGTCCCACAGGCGGCCGAACCAGCCGGCCTGGGGCACTTCGTCGATGGCCACCAGCGGGTATTCGCCGATCGCCTTGTCGCCGAGGGAGAGCTGCAGCGTGCCGATCTGCTGGCCCTTGGCGATCGGCGCCAGCAGCGGCTGCTGGCTGACCACGTTGGCCTTCAGCTTGTCGGCGTCGCCCTTCGGCACCGACAGCACGAAATCGTTCAGGAAGCCGGCCTTGACGGTGTTCTCCTTGCCCTTCCAGACGCGCGGCTCGGTGACCGCCTGGTTGGCGCTGTACACCTTGACCGTATCGTAGGCCAGGTAGCCCCAGTTGAGCAGCTTCTGGGATTCCTGGGCGCGCACGCTGTCGCTGGTGGTGCCGACCACCACCGACAGGAGGCGGCGGTCGTTGCGCTTGGCCGAGGCGATCAGGCAGTAGCCGGCGCTGTCGGTGTGGCCGGTCTTGACGCCGTCGACGGTGGGGTCGAGGAAGAGCAGGCGGTTGCGGTTGGGCTGCTTGATCTTGTTGTAGGTGTATTCCTTTACGGAATAGATCGAGTAGAACTCAGGAAAATCCCGAATGAGCGCAGTGGCCAGCACCGACAGGTCGCGCACCGTGGTGAGGTGCGAGGGGTGGGGCAGGCCGGTGGCGTTCTCGAAGTGGGTGTTCTTGAGGCCGAGGCGGGCGGCCTCCTTGTTCATCAGCTGGGCGAAGGCTTCCTCGGAGCCGGCGATGGCTTCGGCCAGCGCAACGCAGGCGTCGTTGCCCGACTGCACGATCATGCCGTGGAGCAGCTCCTTCACGGTGACCGGCGTCTGCGGCTCGATGAACATCTTGGAGCCGGGTGCCTTCCAGGCCTTCGGCGACACCGGGATGGTCTGGTCGAGGGACAGTGTCTTGCCCTTCACCGCAGCGAAGGCCAGGTAGGCGGTCATCAGCTTGGTGAGCGACGCAGGCTCGATGCGCTGGTCGGGGTTTTCGGCGGTGAGCACCTGGCCGGAGCCCACGTCGAGGAGCAGCCAGGCCCGCGCGGCGACCGGCGGTGGCGCGAGCTGGGCGAAGGCGAGGGTCGGGAGGGCCAGCAGGAGCAGGATGATGCGACGCAGCATGATTAGGGCAAAATCGGAAAAGCTGCGATTATAGTCATCCCTCCGGCCGCAAAAGGCGCCGGTTTTTTTTGCTTACAAGGGAACTCCCGCGCCAGCGGTCGTGTCCCTATGTTGCAATGCAACCTGTCCATCGACTGCTATCCCTCGTGCTCGCCTGCCTCGTCCTCATGTGGGCGGGTGCCGCCAGTGCACAAGATGCCTGCGAGTCGGCCTCCGAGCTGGTCGAGCAGGGGCAGGTGCAGCAGCTCAGCCAGTTGAGCTTCGACGGCGACGGCGGCGACCCCCAGGACTGCCCGGGCATCGTCAGCACGTTCGCGCTGCCGCGGCAGATCCTCCTCGAAGTGCGGCCGTCCGTCGTGCTGCCCTGTTTCAGCTCCATCCTCCCGCGCCCCACCTCGCCACCGCCGCGACAGGCCTGAGCGACGCCCTCCGCGGGTGGCTCGCAGCGCGCGCCGTGCCGGGGCTGCCCCGGCGTGGCCACGAGCCGTCCTCCGTCCTCATCAAACCAAACGGTGCAGCCTTGCGCCGAAGGATCTTCATGTTCAGGAAAGTCTTGATTGCCGTCGCGCTGAGTGCGATGGCGGTGCCTGCCCTTGCGGCGCCGGGCGGCGACGCCGTGCCCGCCTCCGTCCAGCCCGGGGCGGCCTACTCGTTGCAGGCCCTGCGTGACATGGCTCGCGCCACGCACCCCTCCGTCGCGGCCGCCGAGGCCTACGTGGAGGCGGGTCGGGCCCAGGTCACCACGGCCGGCGCCTACCCCAACCCCGAGGTCGAGTTCCTGGCCGGCCGCAGCCGTGCCCGGATGCCCGGCGTGGTGGCCGGCAGCGCCCAGAGCATGGCGCTGACCCAGCGCCTCGACAACCCGTGGCAGCGCGACGCGCGCCTCGACGCCGCGCGCTTCGGCCTCGAAGCCCGCGAAGCCGAGCGGCGCGGCCTGCAGAACGACCTGCTGGCGCGCCTCGACCAGCGCTTCTTCGACGTGCTGCGCCGCCAGGCCGAGCTGCGGGCGAGCCAGGAAGACCTGGGCATCGCCGAGCAGATCCGCAGCAAGGTGGCGGTGCGGGTAAACACCGGCGAGTCGCCGCGCTTCGAATTGATCAAGGCCGACACCGAATTGCTCAACGCCCAGAAGGCGGCCGAGAGCGCAAGCCTGCGCCTGGCCCAGGCCCGGGCCGCGCTGCGCGGGGTGGTCGGCCCGACGCTGCCGGCGGACTTCCAGGTCGATGGCAGCCTCGCCCGCAGCCCGGCGGTGCCGCCCCTCGACGATCTGCGGGCCGAAGCCCTGGCGCGCAACCCCGAGCTCCTGCGCAGCCAGGCCGAGGTGCGCCGGGCCGAGCGCCAGCTCGAGCTCGAGCGCCTGCGCCGCCAGCCCGACGTCGCCCTGAAGGTGGCCGACGAGCGCGACCGCGAGCTGCGCGACACGCGGCTCGGGGTGGTCGTCAGCGTGCCGATCTGGGACCGCCGCCAGGGCCTGGTGGCCGAGGCCGCGGCCTTGCTGTCGCGCAGCCGCAGCGAGGAGGCCAGCCAGCAGCTGGTGCTGCTGCAGGCCCTCGAGGGCGCCTACCGCGAATACGAGATTGCCCGCACCCAGGTCAATGCCCTCGAGAACGGCATCCTGCGCGATGCCGAGGCCACCATGAAGGTGGCCGAGGCGGCCTACCGGTTCGGCGAGCGCGGCATCCTCGAATACCTGGATGCCCAGCGCGTCTTCCGCGCCGCCCGCAACGAACTCATCGCCGCCCGCTACGCCCTGCAGCTGGCCGTCATCGAAATCGAGCGCCTGCGCGCGCCCCAATGATCCGGACCCGTCCCATGAAGCCCACTTTCAAGTTCCAGCCCCTCGCCCTGGCCATGCTTGCGGCCACGCTCGTCCTCGCCGGCTGCAAGGATGCGTCCAGCCCCGAGGGCAAGCCGCCGGCAGACGAAGTCTCCACGGCCCTCGAGGGCGGCGCCAAGCCCGAAAAACCCGATCCGCTGCTGGTCAGCGTGCCCGCCAACTTCGGCGCCGACATCAAGGTGGCGCCGGCCGGCGCGCGCTCGGTGTCCGACACCCTGCGGGTGGCCGGCCGGGTCGATTTCGACGAATACCGGGTGTCGCGCATCGGCGCCACCGTGACCGGCCGCGTCATCGAGATCAACGTGCGTCTGGGCCAGCAGGTCAAGGTCGGCGACGCCCTGGCGGTGATCAACAGCACCGAGCTGGGCCAGGCCCAGCTGGATTACCTGAAAGCCCGCGCCCAGGCCGACCTGCAGGCGCGCAGCGTGGAGCGCGCGCGCCAGCTGTTTGCCGCCGACGTGATCGGCCGCGCCGAGCTGCAGCGCCGCGAGAGCGAGCTGGCGATCGCCTCGGCCGAGCAGCGCGCCGCGGCCGATCAGTTGAAGGTGCTCGGCATGTCCCAGGCGGCGATCTCGCGGCTGGGCAACAACGGGGCGATCAATTCGGTGACGCCGGTGGTGTCGACGGTGGCCGGCACGGTGGTCGAGCGCCGCATCACCCAGGGCCAGGTGGTGCAGCCCGCCGACGCGCTGTACGTGGTGGCCGACCTCTCCGAGGTGTGGGTGACCGCCGAGGTGCCCGAGCAGCAGGCGGCGCTGGTGCGCACCGGCCAGGCGGTGGACATCGAGGTGCCGGCGCTGGGCGCGCGGCTCACCGGCAAGCTCATCTACGTGGCCGACACGGTCAACCCGGAAACCCGCACGGTCACCGTGCGCAGCCGGGTGAACAACACCGAGCGGCAGCTCAAGCCGGCGATGCTGGCGACCATGCTGATCCAGGCCGCGGCGGTCGAGCGCATCGTGGTGCCGGCCGAGGCGGTGGTGCGCGAGGCCGATTCCGACCACGTCTTCGTCGAGGTCGCCGAGCGGACCTACCGCCTGATCCCGGTGCGCCTGGGCCCCGAGAGCGGCGGCCAGCGTCCGGTGCTCGACGGCCTGAAGGCGGGCCAGCGCATCGTGGCCGCGGGGGCTTTCCATCTGAATACCGAGCGCAAGCGCAAGGAACTGGAGTAAGGCATGATCGCATCCCTTGTTCGAACGGCCCTCCAGCAGCGGCTGGTGGTGGTCGTGGTGGCGGTGATCCTGCTCGCCTTCGGTTTCAACGCGGCGCGCAAGCTGTCGGTGGATGCCTTCCCCGACGTGACCAACGTGCAGGTGCAGATCGCCACCGAGGCGCCGGGCCGCTCGCCTGAAGAGGTCGAGCGCTTCGTCACCGTGCCCCTCGAGATCTCGATGACCGGCCTGCCCGGGCTCGAGGAAATGCGTTCCCTCAACAAGCCGGGCCTGTCGCTGATCACCCTGGTGTTCACCGATGCCACCGACGTGTACTTCGCCCGCCAGCTGGTGATGGAGCGCCTGCTCGAGGTGGGCGCCCGCATGCCGGAGGGCGTGGTGCCGGTGCTGGGGCCGGTGTCCACCGGCCTGGGCGAGGTGTATCAATACACCCTCGACCACCCCGACGACGGTGACCGCCAGCTCACCGAGAAGGAGCTCACCGAGCGGCGCATCGTGCAGGACTGGGTGGTGCGCCCGCTGCTGCGCTCGATCCCGGGCGTGGCGGAGATCAACTCCCAGGGCGGCTACAACCGCCAGTACCAGGTGCTGGTGAACCCCGACCGCCTGCGCCACTACCAGCTCACGGTGCGCGACGTCTACGAGGCGGTGGCGCGCAACAACGCCAACTCGGGTGGCGGCATCCTGCCCCAGTACGCCGAGCAATACCTGATCCGCGGCATCGGCCTGGTGAAGAGTCTGTCCGACATCGGGACCATCGTGCTCAAGGAGGTCGGCGGCACGCCGGTGTATGTGCGCGACGTGGCCGAGGTGACCTTCGGCCACGAGGTGCGCCAGGGCGCGGTGGTCAAGAACGGCGTCACCGAATCGGTGGGCGGCGTGGTGATGATGCTCCGCGGCGGCAACGCCAAGGAGGTGGTGAGCCGCATCCAGGCGCGGGTGGCCGAGATCAACGACAAGGGGATGCTCCCCGACGGCCTCAAGATCGTGCCCTACTACGACCGCTCCGAGCTGGTCGACGCGGCCCTGTGGACGGTGACCAAGGTGCTGCTGGAAGGCGTGGTGCTGGTGGTGGTGGTGCTGTTCCTGTTCCTCGGCGACGTGCGCTCCAGCCTGATCGTGGTGGCGACCCTGGTGCTCACGCCCCTCGTCACCTTCATGGCGATGAACCACTACGGCATCTCCGCCAACCTGATGTCGCTGGGCGGCCTGGCGATCGCCATCGGCCTGATGGTGGACGGCTCGGTGGTGGTGGTCGAGAACGCCTTCGAGCGCCTCGGCCACGCGACCGACCGGGGCGAGAGCAAGGTCCGCATCATCTTCGATGCGGTGCAGGAGGTGGCCACGCCGGTGATCTTCGGGGTCAGCATCATCATCCTGGTGTTCCTGCCGCTGATGACCCTGCAGGGCATGGAGGGCAAGATGTTCGCCCCGCTGGCCTACACCATCGCCATCGCGCTGGCGGTGTCGCTGTTCCTGTCGCTCACCCTCACGCCGGTGCTGTCGTCCTACCTGCTGAAGGGCGGCCCGGGGCACGACACCTGGCTGATCGCCAAGATCAAGGCGCCCTACCTGAAGATGCTCCACTGGGCGGTCGACAACAGCCGCAAGGTGGTGGCCGGCGGCGTCCTGCTGCTGGTGGCCACGCTGGGGATGTTCCCCTTCCTGGGCACCGCCTTCATCCCCGAGATGAAGGAAGGCTCGGTGGTGCCGGGCATCAACCGGGTGCCCAACATCTCCCTCGACGAGTCGATCAAGATGGAGATGCAGGCGATGAAGCTGGTGATGGAGGTGCCGGGCGTGAAGTCGGCGATCTCCGGCGTCGGCCGCGGTGAATCCCCGGCCGACCCGCAAGGCCAGAACGAGTCGACCCCCATCGTGAGCCTCAAGCCGCGCGACGAGTGGCCGGCCGGCTGGACCCAGGACGACATCACCGACGCCATGCGCGAGAAGCTCAAGGTGCTGCCCGGCGCCCAGGTGGTGATGGCCCAGCCGATCTCCGACCGGGTGGACGAGATGGTCACCGGGGTGCGCTCCGACGTGGCCGTGAAGGTCTTCGGCGACGACCTCGACCTCCTCAAGAAGAAGGCCGACGAGATCGCCCGCGTGGCGGCCGGCGTGGCCGGCGCCACCGACATCCGGGTCGAGCGGATCACCGGCCAGCAGTACCTGTCGGTCGAGATCGACCGGGTGGCGATCGCCCGCCACGGGCTCAACGTGTCGGACGTGAACGACGTGATCGAGGCGGCCATCGGCGGCAAGCAGGCCACCGAGGTGTACGAGGGCGAGCGCCGCTTCGCCTCGGTGGTGCGCCTGCCCGAGAGCTTCCGCGACAACGTCGAGAAGATCGGCAACGTGCTGGTGAATGCCCCCGGCGGCGTGCAGGTGGCGCTGGAGAACCTGGCCAACATCCGCATCGTCGATGGCCCGGCGCAGATCTCCCGCGAGCTCGCCAAGCGCCGCGTGGTGGTGGCGATCAACGTGAAGGACCGCGACCTGGGCGGCTTCGTGGCCGAGCTGCAGAAGACCATCGCCGCCAAGGTCGAGCTCAAGGAGGGCTACTACCTCGAGTGGGGCGGCCAGTTCCAGAACCTGGAGCGGGCGATGGGCCACCTGACCATCATCATCCCGGTGACGGTGGGGGCGATCTTCTTCCTGCTGTTCCTGCTGTTCGGGTCGCTCAGGCTTGCCAGCCTGATCATTCTGGTGCTGCCGTTTGCCAGCGTGGGCGGGGTGATCGGGCTGCTGATCACCG
>JAKLLM010000135.1 GCA_023150125.1 Zoogloea sp. | reverse complement strand
AGTGGACGGCTGCGGCCGGCGCCTTCACCCACACCTACGCCGACGGCCCGGGCAATACGACGATCACCGTCAGCACCACCGACGAGGACGGCACCACCGTCCTCGGCACCCAGGCGGTGACCATCGACAACGTCGCCCCGACGGCGACAGTCAGCGGCGCCACCACCGTCGCCGAAGGCAGTCCCTACACGCTTTCCGTCAGCCCAATCGTCGACCCCGGCGCCGACACCCGAAGCAGCTACACCATCGCCTGGGGCGACGGCAGCACCGACAGCTTCACCGCCGCCGAGTGGACCGCCGCCGCCGGCAGCTTCACCCACACCTACGCCGACGGCCCGGGCAACGCGACGATCACCGTGAGCACCACGGATGAAGACGGCACCACCATCCTCGGCACCCAGGCCGTCACGATCGACAACGTCGCCCCGACCCTCGACGCCAGCGGCGCCGCCAATGCCACGGTAGGTGTCGCCTACACCCTTGCGCTCGCCAACTACCTCGACCCCGGCCAGGACACCCTCCTGCCCGACGGCATCACCATCGAGTGGGGCGATGGCAGCACCAGCACCGCCAGCGGCGTGGGCGATCTCACCCACACTTACACCGCCACCGGCAGCCCGACCATCACCATCAGCCTCGCCGACGAAGACGGCAGCTACGCCAACGTCGCCAGCCTCGCCCTCAGCGTGGCCCCGGCCGGCGGTGGCAACACCGCCCCGGTCGCCGACGACGAGACCTACACCCTGCGCCCCGGCCAGGTCCTCGACCTCCCCGCCCCGGGTGTGCTCGACGGTGACACCGACGCCGATGGCGATGCGCTCTTCGTCCTGAGCGTCGACACCAGCGGCCTCGTCGGCACGCTCACCCAGTTCCTCGACGGCGGCCTGCGCTTCACGCCGGACGCGGGCTTCACCGGCACCACCGGCTATACCTACACCGTGAGTGACGGCAAGGGTGGCACCGACACCGCCACGGTCACCTTCAACGTGACGAACACCGCCCCGGTCGCCGACGACGAGACCTACACCCTGCGTCCCGGCCAGGTCCTCGACCTCCCCGCCCCGGGTGTGCTCGACGGTGACACCGATGCCGATGGTGGCGCGCTCTTCGTCCTGAGCGTCGACACCACCGGCCTCGCCGGCACGCTCACCCAGTTCCTCGACGGTGGCCTGCGCTTCACGCCAGACACGGGTTTCACCGGCACCACCGGCTACACCTACACCGTCTCCGACGGCAAGGGCGGCACCGACACCGCCACGGTCACCTTCAACGTGATGAACACCGCCCCGGTCGCCCGGGACGACCGCTACAGCGTGCACGCCGGGCTGCCCCTCGTCGTCACCCCGGGCGTGCTCGGCAACGACGCCGACGCCGACCTGGACGCACTCTTCGTCTCCAGCTTCGACGCCTCCGGCCTCGACGGCAGCCTGGTGCTCCTGGCCGACGGCAGCTTCAGCTTCACGCCGACGGCCGGCTTTGCGGGCAGCACCGCCTTCACCTACACGGTGGCCGACGGCTACGGCGGCAGCGCCAGCGCCCAGGTCACCATCGACGTCACCAACACCGCCCCGGTGGCCGACGACGAAGTGCTGCACGTGTGGCGCAACGGCAGCCTCACGCTGCCGGCCCCGGGCGTTCTCACCGGCGACAGCGACGCCGACGGCGACGCCCTGGTGGTCAGCGGCGTCGACACCACCGGCCTCGCCGGCAGCCTCGGCTGGAACCCGGACGGCAGCCTCAGCTTCACCCCCACCGCCGGCTTCACCGGCAGCACCGGCTTCCGCTACCAGGTGGCCGACGGCAACGGCGGCTTCGACACCGGCGACGTGCGCATCGAAGTCCTCCCCGAGCCGACCACCTCCGTCACGATCGGCAACGCCCCGCTCCGCGAGAGCGGGCTCGGTGGCCAATGGACCGCCGCCTGGACCCACACCGGCATCAGCGCGGTGCACAAGCACGATGCCACCAGCGCCGCCGAAGCCTGGACGCCGGTCGCCTACCACGCCATCGGCACCACGCTGCTCAGCGGTGGCGACGTGTATGGGGGCGACCTCGGCGTCAGCAGCCAGTCGGCGGCCACCAGCAGCGTGCGCCAGGAGATCGACGGCAGCGAGGCGCTGCGCTTCGAACTCGCCCAGGAGGCCACCGGCGTCACCGTCAACCTGTCGCGCTTCTTCATCAACGACGACGGCAGCCTGTTTGCCGAGAGCGGCCGCCTGCGCCTCCTCGACGACAGCGGCGCGGTGGTGGCCGAGACCACCTTCCAGGCGAGCAACACCGCCGGCACCCACGAGGTGAGCCTCGGCTGGCAGGACGGCTTCAGCGCGGTCGAGCTGTCGGCCGGCGCCTGGGACGGCACCGACTTCGTCTTCGGGGCCTACGACGGCGGCGCCCCCATCGCCACCGACAGCGCCGGCAAGCCGCACGGCAGCGACTTCCTGGTCGACTGGGTGGAGTTCGACTTCCCGGTCGTCGGCGTCCCGCTGCCGCCGAACGAGGTGTAAGCAGCCCCCACCGGCAAGTCAGCGCCGGTGGGCCACAGCCCTTCAACCTGCCCTTCAACCCGCCCTCACCCGGCCCGCCCCCGTGGCAGGCCGGGCGTTCGCGGTCGACGGCTGCCGCCGGGCTCACTAAACTTCCGGCTTGCCCATCCCCAACCATTGCGAGAGAACCGATGATCAAGTCCCGTGCAGCCGTCGCCTGGGCGGCCAAACAGCCCCTCGAAATCACCACGGTCGACGTCGCGCCCCCCAAGGCCGGCGAGGTGCTGGTGCGCATCGTCGCCACCGGCGTGTGCCACACCGACGCCTACACCCTCTCGGGTGCCGACCCGGAAGGCATCTTCCCGGCCATCCTCGGCCATGAGGGCGGTGGCATCGTCGAGGCGATCGGCGAAGGCGTCACCTCGGTCGCCGTCGGCGACCACGTGATCCCGCTCTACACGCCCGAATGCGGCAAGTGCAAGTTCTGCCTGTCGGGCAAGACCAACCTGTGCCAGTCCATCCGCGCCACCCAGGGCAAGGGCCTGATGCCCGACGGCACCAGCCGCTTCAGCAAGGACGGCAAGCCCATCTACCACTACATGGGCACCTCCACCTTCTCGGAATACACCGTGCTGCCCGAGATCTCGGTCGCCAAGATCAGCAAGGAAGCCCCCCTCGAAAAGGTCTGCCTGCTCGGCTGCGGCGTCACCACCGGCATCGGCGCGGTGCTCAACACCGCCAAGGTCGAGGCGGGCGCCACGGTGGCCGTGTTCGGGCTGGGCGGCATCGGCCTGTCGGCGATCATCGGCGCGGTCATGGCCAAGGCCTCGCGCATCGTGGCCGTCGACGTGAACCCGGGCAAGTTCGAGATCGCCAAACAGCTGGGTGCCACCGACTGCATCAACCCCCTCGACTACGACCGGCCGATCCAGGAGGTCATCGTCGACCTCACCGACGGCGGCGTCGATTACTCCTTCGAGTGCATCGGCAACGTCAAGGTGATGCGCTCGGCCCTCGAGTGCTGCCACAAGGGCTGGGGCGAATCGATCATCATCGGCGTCGCCGGCGCCGGCGAGGAGATCTCCACCCGCCCCTTCCAGCTCGTCACCGGGCGCGTGTGGCGCGGCTCGGCCTTCGGTGGCGTGCGCGGCCGCTCCGAGCTCCCCGGCTACGTCGAGAAGGCCCAGCGCGGCGAGATCCCCCTCGACACCTTCATCACCCACACGATGGGCCTCAACGACATCAACAAGGCCTTCGACCTGATGCACGAGGGCAAGAGCATCCGCACCGTCATCCACTACGACATGTGATCTCGCCATGTCGGGCTAGCGCCCGACCTACAGGGCGGCGGATGCCTCTGCCCGGCGTCCGCCTCGCCCATGACTCACCCCGCCTGCAGGCCCGCACCATGACCCTCGCCCTCGTCTCCGAAAACCGCAGCTTCGGCGGCTGGCATCGCCGCTACCGCCACACCTCCAGCAGCCTGGGCTGCGAGATGGTGTTTGCCGTCTACCTGCCGCCCCAGGCCGAAACCGGCCCGGTGCCGGTGCTGTACTGGCTGTCGGGCCTCACCTGCACCGACGAGAACTTCATGCAGAAGGCCGGCGCCCAGCGCGTCGCCGCCGAGCTCGGCATCGCCATCCTTGCCCCCGACACCAGCCCGCGGGGCCCCGGCGTGCCCGGCGACCCGGACGGCGCCTGGGATTTCGGCCTCGGCGCCGGCTTCTACGTGGATGCCACCCAGCCCCCCTGGAGCGCCCACTACCGCATGCACGACTATGTGGTGAACGAGCTCCCGGCCCTCGTCGAGGGCGCGCTGCCAATCCTCCCGCGGCGCGGCATCAGCGGCCATTCGATGGGCGGGCACGGCGCGCTGGTGGCCGCCCTGCGCAACCCCGGCCGCTACCTGTCGGTGTCGGCCTTCGCCCCCATCACCCACCCCACCGACTGCCCCTGGGGCCACAAGGCCTTCTCCCGCTACCTGGGCGAAGACCGCGCCGCCTGGCGCGCCTGGGACGCCTGCGAGCTCATCGCCAGCGCCACCGAACGCCTGCCGCTGCGGGTCGACCAGGGCGAGGCCGACAGCTTCCTCGCCGAGCAGCTCAAGCCCGAGGCCCTCGAAGCCGCCTGCCGGGCCGCCGGCCACCCCCTGCAGCTCCACCGCCATCCCGGCTACGACCACAGCTACTACTTCATCGCCAGCTTCATCGAAGCCCACCTGCGCCACCACGCGGCCGCCCTCCTCCCCTGAGCGCCCACGGCGACACCTTGTCGCCTGGACCCACCGCAATCCGTGAACTAAGCTGAATCACTATGAAGATGGCGCATTCCCATGCGCCATGGCTTCACACCCGGGGGAAGCCCATGCCATATCGGCATGGGCGCGGTGAATCTCTCCCCCTTTCCCTTTCGCCCGCCCCGCGCAGGGCACTGTTCCCAAAGGGGGACGCCGTGGACACCGAAAAAGCCGTCTTCACGATCAAGGTCCAGATCCCCAACGGCCCCGGCCTGGATCTCGCCCACGACATCCCGGTGCATGCCTACGGCAAGTTCTCGGCGGTCGTTGCGGCCGGCGCCACCGACACGCCGGTCTCGCTGCCCTGGGGCGCCGACGCCGCAGCCAGCTTCCTGGTGATCAAGCCCGCCAAGGCCTCCGCCACCCTCTCCTACAAGGCCAACGACAGCGCCAGCACCGAAGTCTTCGTGCTCGACGGGCCCCACGTGCTGTGCGGCGGCGGCGCCGTCGGGATGCTCGCCGAAAAGCCCCTCAAGCTCTTCTTCAGCAACAGCGGCCCGGCCGACGTGGCGGTCGAGATCCTGATCGGCGGCTAGACGCGCCCGCGCGCCTGGCCGCTTTCCATCCCATCCCTCTTGAATGTCCGGAGGCAGAATGCCCGCCAACCTGACCTATCCCGGCGTGTATGTCGAAGAGCTGCCCAGCGCGGCCCGCAGCATCGCCGGCGTCGCCACCTCCAAGACCGCCTTCCTGGGCCGCGCGCTGCGCGGGCCGGTGAACGAGCCGATCGAGATCAAGAGCTTCGGCGACTTCGCCCGGCGCTTCGGCGGCATCTGGAAGGACGCCCCCCTCGGCTACGCCGTGCAGCACTACTTCGCCAACGGCGGCGCCGAGGCGATCATCGTGCGCCTCGCCAACGGCGGCAGCGCCGCGCGCTACAGCCTGACGCCCGAAAGCGGCGTCGACCCGCTCCTGCTGGACGCCGCCAGCGTGGGCGCCTGGGGCGACCGGCTCGAGATCACCGTAGACCACCAAACCCGCGACACCGCCGACACCCGCCTCTTCAACCTGCAGGTCATCGAGCGCGACCCGGACAGCCTGGGCGTGGCCGCCGCCGAAACCCACCGCAACGTCTCCCTCAGCAGCGCCTCGCCGCGCTACCTGGGCCGCGTGCTCGAACAGGAATCGGCCCTGCTGCGCCTGCCCTCGCCCTACCCCGGCACCTTCCCGGCGGTACGGCCCGACGACGGCGCCACGCCCGCCACCCGCACAGCCAACGGCAGCGACGGCAACGCACTGGTGCACGACCAGTACGACGACGCCGGCCTCGAAGGCAGCAAGCGGGGCATCTGGGCCCTCGAGAAGGCCGACATTTTCAACCTGCTGTGCATCCCGCCCTACACCCGCGACACCGACGTGGCCGACAGCACCTGGGCCGCCGCCCTCGCCTACTGTAAAAAACGCCGCGCCCTGCTGCTGGTCGACGCGCCCGCCAGCTGGACCACCAAGGACAGCGCCGTCACCGGCGCCCGCGCCTTCGCCCTGGCCCGCCACGAGAACGCCGCGCTGTTCTTCCCGCGCATCCGCGCCGCCGACCCGTACTTCGAGAACCGCCTCGAAAGCTTCGCCCCCTGCGGCGCGGTGGCCGGCGTGTTCGCCCGCACCGACGCCACCCGCGGCATCTGGAAGGCCCCGGCCGGCATCGAGGCCCAGCTCAATGGCGTGGCCGAGCTCGGCGTGCCCCTCACCGACGCCGAGAACGGCGACCTCAACCCGCTGGGCGTCAACTGCCTGCGCGCCTTCCCGACCATCGGCCGGGTGGTGTGGGGCGCCCGCACCTGGGCCGGCGCCGACGCGCTCGCCTCCCAGTGGAAATACATCCCCGTCCGGCGCCTCGCGCTCTACATCGAGGAAACCCTCTACCGCGGCACCCAGTGGGTCGTCTTCGAGCCCAACGACACGCCGCTGTGGGCGCAGATCCGCCTCAACATCGGCGCCTTCATGCACGGCCTGTTCCGCCAGGGCGCCTTCCAGGGCAGCCGGCCCCAGGACGCCTACCTGGTCAAATGCGACAGCGAAACCACCACCCAGGCCGACATCGACGCCGGCGTGGTGAACATCATCGTCGGCTTCGCCCCGCTCAAACCGGCCGAGTTCGTCATCATCAAGCTCCAGCAGCTGGCTGGGCAGACCGCAGCATAAGGAGGTCGACGTGGCTCAATTCAGCGTCAATCCGCACCGGTTCGATCCCTACAAGAACTTCAAGTTCAGGGTCAAATGGGACGGCCGCTACGTGGCCGGCATCAGCAAGGTCGGCGCCCTCAAGCGCAGCACCGAGCTGGTGGAACACCGCGAAGGGGGCGACCCATCCACCTCGCGCAAGTCCCCCGGCCGCACCAAGTTCGAGGCCATCACCCTCGAACGCGGCGTCACCCACGACCCCGAGTTCGAGAACTGGGCCAACAAGATCTGGAGCCTCGGCACCGGGCTCGGCAGCGAAGTCTCGCTCAAGGACTTCCGCAAGGACCTCATCATCGAGGTCTACAACGAAGCCGGCCAGCTCGCCATCGCCTACAAGGTGTACCGCTGCTGGGTGTCCGAGTTCCAGGCCCTGCCCGACCTCGACGCCAACGCCAACGCCGTCGCCATCCAGACCCTCAAGCTCGAAAACGAAGGCTGGGAGCGCGACACCGCGGTGACCGAGCCCCAGGAGCAATAAGCTCCGCCAGCCTGAAAGGCCGACCATGCAAGCCCTGAGCGCCGAACGCCTGTTGCGCGCCTGGGAGCTCGGCCGCGGCCGCCACCCCATCGACCGGGCCGTGCTGCTCCACGCCCTCGCCGAGCCCGACGCCGACCCGAACGCCCTGGCCGACCAGCCCCTCGGCCGGCGCAACCGCGCCGTGCTGGCGCTGCGCACCGCCACCTTCGGGCGCCAGCTGCCGGCCTGGCTCGACTGCCCGGCCTGCGGCGAGCGGCTTGAGCTCAGCCTCGACAGCGCCACCCTCGAAGCCCTCGCCACCCCCGCCGACGGGCCGGTCGAGGTGGCCGGCCTGCGATTTCGCCTGCCCACCAGCCGCGACCTGGCCGCCGTTGCCGGCGACACCTCGGCCGACGCCGCCGCCCTGCATCTGCTCGAACACTGCCTCATCGCCGCCCCCGACGCGCCCACGCCCGCCCTCTCCACGCTCATCGAAGCCGCCAGCGACGCCCTGGAGCAGGCCGACCCCTGGGCCGATCCCAGCTTCGCCAGCACCTGCGGCGCCTGCGGCCACAGCTGGGACGTGCGCCTCGACATCGCCGCCTTCCTGTGGGACGAGCTCGACGCCCGCGCCCGGCGCCTCCTCGACGAGGTGCACCTGCTCGCCAGCGCCTACGGCTGGCCCGAGGCCGACATCCTGGCCCTCTCCGAGCCGCGCCGCGCCGCCTACCTCCAGCGGGTGGAAGGGGTGAGCGCATGAGCAACCTGCTCCAGCGCCTCGCCGGCGTGGCCCTCGGCACCCCTGCCGCCGCACTGCACGCCATGGCGCGCCTCCCCTATCAGGCACCGCCGGCCCTGCTTCCCGCCGAGGCCGA
>JAKLLM010000134.1 GCA_023150125.1 Zoogloea sp. | reverse complement strand
CACGGCCGAGCCGATCGACGTGAGCGGCGGGCGCATGGCCGAAGCCGACCAGGCCGCCCGCCTCGCCGCCTGGCGCCAGGCGGCCGCGGGCACGCCGCTCTTCTGGATCGACTACACCCCCGAGGACGAGTGCTTCTTCAAGGGCGAAGACCCTTTCAACCAGGTGCGCCAGCTGCCCGGCCTGCTGTGGGGCAAGGCCAGCGCCCGTGGCCCGTGGCCCTCGCTGCTGGAGTTCGACTGCTACCGCTGCCAGCTCGACTTTCACATGCTGGCCGCCACCGACGCGGCCACGCTCGAGGAATACTTCCGCTACACCCCCGAGCAGGTACGGATCGCCCCCGTCGAGCCCCTCGGCCTGATCACCCTGCCCGCCCCCGACGACGACGGCACCGACGCCGCCGCCTTCGCCCTCCAGGCCACCGCCCTGCTCCAGGACGAAGGCCCGGCCGCACTCGCCGAAACCACCCGCAAGGCCCTGGCCAACCTCCGCCCGGGCCGCCTCGCTGCCGCCCTCGAATGGCTCCTGGCGCTCCTCGAGGCCCCCGCGCCACAAGGGCTGCAGGCCGTCGACAGGCTGCTCGACGCCCTCATCTCCGGCACCGGGCCCGACTGGCGGGCCGATGCCGCGCCTCCCGCCACTGCAGCCCCCGCGGCACCGGAATCGGCCCCGGCGCTGCGCCCCCTCAGCGACGACGACCGGGCCCGCATCGACGACATCCTCGACGTGCAGGCCGAGATCCTCGCCCTGCCCGACACCGGCGCCTGGCTGGCTGGCCGGCTGCGGGCCGTCGCCCACACCCTGGGCGCCTGCCTGAGCGACCTGGGCGAGCCCCGGACGCAGCTCGACGCCGCCCTCGCCGAAGCCCTGGCCAGCGGCAGCGGGCGCCCCCTGCTCATCTGGCTGGTGGCCTTCCGGAACCCGGCAACGGCTGCAGATCCGGCAGGCATCCAGGCCGCCCCGCCGGCCGCCGAGCCCCCCGTCGCCGCACCCGCCGCGGCGGACAGCCCCGCGCCGGAAGCCCGCACCGGCGACGGCGAGGTGCGCTTCGGCCGCCGCGCCGAGGACGCCCAGATCGGCAAGGTGCTCAAGGTGGACCAGGCCAAGGTCGACCGCCTGATGAATCTGATCGGCGAGATGGTGGTGGCCAAGAACAGCCTGCCCTACCTGGCCAACCGCGCCGAGAACCAGTTCGGCGTGCGCGAGCTGTCCCGCGACATCAAGGCCCAGTACGCGGTGATCAACCGCATCGCCGAGGAGATGCAGGACGCCATCATGCAGGTGCGCATGATGCCGGTCTCCTTCGTGTTCCAGCGCTTCCCGCGGCTGGTCCGCGACCTGTCGCGCAAGCTCGGCAAGGAGGTCGACCTCGTTCTCGAAGGCGAAGACACCGAGGCCGACAAGAACATCGTCGAAGCCCTCGCCGACCCGCTCATCCACATTGTCCGCAACAGCCTCGACCACGGTCTCGAGATGCCCGAGGCGCGCGAGGCCGCGGGCAAGCCCCGGGCGGGCCGCCTGCTGATCCGCGCCGCCCAGGAGTCCGACCGGGTTCAGATCGAGATCACCGACGACGGGCGCGGCATCGACCCGGAAGTCATCAAGCGCAAGGCCTACGAGCGCGGGATCATCGACGAGGGCCAGCTGGAGCGGATCAGCGACCAGGACGCCATCAACCTGGTGTTCGCCGCCGGCTTCTCGACCGCCGAGAGCGTCTCCGACCTGTCGGGCCGGGGCGTCGGCATGGACGTCGTGCGCAACGCCATCGACAAGGTCGGCGGCGGCGTCGAGCTGCGCAGCCAGGCCGGCAAGGGCACCACCCTCCGCCTGTCGCTGCCGCTGTCGATGGCGGTGACCAACGTGATGATCGTCGAGTCCGACCGGCAGATCTTCGGCGTGCCGATGGACACCATCGTCGAGACCGTGCGCCTGCCGCGCAGCACCATCCGCAGCATCAAGCGTCAGAAGACCACCGTCCTGCGCGGGCGCATCGTCCCGCTGGTGGCCCTCAACGACCTGCTGACGGTGGCCGCCGAACCCGTCGCCAACGCCGACGACGAGCTGGCCGCGCTGGTGGTGCGGGTGGGCGGCGAGCAGGTCGGGCTGCTGGTCGACAACTTCCGCGAGGTGGTGGACGTCATCCTCAAGCCCCTGCCGGGCGAGCTGGCCCGGCTGTCCTGCTACGCCGGCACCGCCCTGCTGGGCGACGGCTCGGTGCTGATGGTGCTCAACCCCCGGGAGCTCTTCTGATGGCGATCAAATACGAAAAGAACACGGCCCGCCTGACCGACTTCGTCACGGTGGAGGACGCCGAAGGCCTGCTCGAGTGGCTCCAGACCCAGCCCCGGCGCAAGCTCGACCTGTCGCGCTGCAAGCACCTCCACGCCGCCAACCTGCAGGTGCTGATGGCCCTGCACCCCACAATTTCCGCGTGGCCCGAGGACGCAGCCCTGGCCGCCTGGCTGCGCGGAGCCCTGGAAATCAAGTAAGGAGAAAACTATGGCTAAAACGATCTTCCTGGTGGACGACTCCACCGTGATGCTGATGAGCGTCAAGCAGAACCTGGAGCTCGCCGGCTTCAAGGTCGAAACCGCCAAGGATGGCCTCGAGGCGCTCAACCGCATCAAGGGCGGCCTCAAGCCCGACCTCATCATCACCGACATCAACATGCCCAACATGAACGGGCTGGACCTCATCAAGAACGCCCGCGCGGTGCTGCGCTTCACCCCCATCCTGGCCCTCACCACCGAGAGCCAGACCACCAAGCGCGACGAAGCCAAGAAGCTGGGCGCCACGGGCTGGCTGGTCAAGCCGGTGAGCAGCGCGGACCTGCTCAAGGTGATCAGGCAGGTCGTGCCGGGCGCCTGACGACAGGACGACTCAGATGAACGCCGCAAGCACTCTCGCGCACCAGATCAAGCTCGAACTGGAACGGCTGCGCATCCGCACGGCCATCACGGGCGGGCTGATCGGCCTTGGCGGAGCCGTGGCGGTGTGGCTCCTCTCGGCCCACACGACGCTGCTGCAGATCGGCGGAATCGCCACCGGCCTGGCTTTCGCCGCGATGGCCTGGCTGGCGATCCAGCGCAGCGTCGATCGCCTGTCCCGGGTTGCCGGCGACCTCGAGCGGGACGTGGGCCTGCTCCGGGAAAGCTGCACCCAGAGCAGCCATTTCCTTAACGCCTGCATGGAGATCGACCGCTCCATGACCCCCTACCTCGACGACGTCGCCCAGCACACCGAGCAGGCCGCGATGCGCATCCTCGGACGGGTCGGCGGCGTGGCCACCACCGCCAGGGAGCTCGTGGACTACCTCAACAAGGCCCGTTTCGAATCCACCGACATGCAGAGCGAGATCGACGGCAACACCGCCGTCGTCGAGCGCCTCGTCCAGCTCCTGCAGGACCGCCTCGAAGCCGACCAGGGCAAGATCTCGGCAATGACCGCGCGCATCATGGCGATGACCGGCAACGTCGAGCGGATCTCCGAGATCGCCAAGCAGACCAACCTGCTGGCCCTCAACGCCGCCATCGAGGCTGCCCGGGCGGGCGAGGCCGGCCGCGGCTTTGCGGTGGTCGCGGACGAAGTCCGCAAGCTGGCCCAGAACGCCGAGGACGTCGCCCGGGGCATCGGGCAGTCGATGGGCGAAGCCAGGGAGAGCCTGCTCCAGGACTTCAACGACGCCTACCGCAAGCAGGTCGAGGCGGACACCCGGGAAGCCCAGAAAGCCCTGTCGACGATCCAGACGCTCGGCAACGGCTACCTCGACATGCAGCAGTTCTACAAGACCCTGATGGCGGTGATGACCGAGTACAACACCAGCCTGTCCAACGACATCAGCGACGTGCTGGGCGACATCCAGTTCCAGGACGTGGTGCGCCAGCGGGTCGAGCGCATCCAGGCGGCGCTGACCCGGCGCCACACCATCTCCAGCCGCATGGCGGCGTGCATGCAGGACGGCGCCGAGCCAGGCCATTCGGCCGAGATGCTGGAAACCATCAACGCCCTGCGCACCGAGTACGAAGCCGAGGAAGCCCGCCACGCCTCATTCCAGGAACTCTCCGCGCCGGCGGCAGACTCGCCCCCCAAGATCGAGCTGTTCTGACCACGATGGACTCCCGTGCATCCGTGCAGGCGCGCTACGAAGAGATCCTGGAGCGCTTCCTGTTCGCCCCCGGCACCCCCGAGGCCGAACTCGAACTGGCCGCGGCCTTCGAGCTCGGCCGCAGCCTGGTGTGCGGCAAGGCCTCGCCGGACGACATCGTGGCCCTTCACCAGGAAGCCGTCGGCCACATCGCGCGGCGTCACCCCACCCTGCTCCTCGGCCAGATCGCCGGCCGCCTCGACCAGCCGCTGCTCGAACTCACGATGGCCCACGGCATGGCCTTCCGGGAGCAGCTCGACCACCGCATCCAGGAACTCGTGCGCCGCGAGCAGGCCAGCAAGCTGGAAGCCCTCGGCACCCTGTCGGCGGGCATCGCCCACGACTTCAACAACATCGTGGGCTGCATCCTCGGCTTTGCCGAGATGGCCGGCGACGACCTCCCCGCCGGGAGCCGTGGCCAGGGCCATGTGGAGCAGATCGTCCAGGCCTGCTTCCGCGCCCGCGACCTGGTGGCGCGCATGCTCACCTACGCCCGCCAGACCCCCGAGAAGACCCGCCGCCTCAACGTGGCGGAGCAGGTCCGCGAGATCCTGGCCATCCTCGCAGCGTCCCTGGCGCCCAAGCTGCGGGTCGAGTTCAGCGACGAGAGCGGGCAGGCCTGCATCCAGGCCAGCCCCGGCCAGATCCACCAGGTGGTGATGAACCTCTGCCTCAACGCCGCCGACGCCATGCTGCACGAGGGGCTCATCCAGATCAGGCTGCAGCCCGCCGCCCGCTGCGCCGATGCCCCACCCGGCCATCGGGACGACCTGTGCCTGCAGATCACCGACTCCGGCCCCGGCATGTCGCCCGCCGTACAGGCCCGGGCCTTCGAGCCCTTCTTCACCACCAAGGCCCCCCACGGCAGCGGGCTGGGCCTGTCCGTCACCCAGGGCATCGTCCACCAGCTGGGCGGCGAGATCACCCTGAACAGCCGCAGCGAGGGCCCCGAGACCGGAACCACGTTCCGGATCTACCTGCCCATTGACCATTCGGCCCCACCCGGCCCCGGAGAAGCACCATGACCCACATCCTCGTCGTCGAAGACGACCCCCAGTTCTGCACCATGATCACCCAGATGCTGAGCCAGGACGGGCACCGCATCCAGGTCGCCGGCAACGGCGAGGAGGGGCTGCGCCGGATTGCCGAGGCCCCGCCGGAGCTCATCGTCACCGACATCCTGATGCCCGGCACGGACGGCATCGACCTCATCATGGCCCTCAACCGCCAGGGCAGCGCCATCCCGGTGATCGCCATGTCCGGCGGGCGACGCACCATCCGGGCAGAGTTCAACCTCGAGTCCGCCGCGCTGCTCGGCGTGCGGGCGACCCTCACCAAGCCCTTCACCCGGGCCGAACTGCGCCAGGCCATCGCGGGCGCCCTGGCCTGAACGGACGACGCGCGCTTGACCTGCATCAGACGAGCGGAACTTCCATCGCTGCCAGGCGCATCCGCGCGGCCGACAGGAGTACAGTACGCGCCCGACCGCGGCGATGCCGGCCAGACACCGCAGCCCGCCGCGCGACAAACGGAGACCCTACATGCCCAACAGCCGACTCAACCAGATCAGCATCCTGCTCAAACGCGATGGCGACTCCATCCGGCAGGAATGGACCACCCACGTCTCCTCCAGCTGGAACCGCCGCTACCACGGCCTGGTGACCGACGACGAGCTGCGCCTCCACACCCGGCGCCTCATCGAGGAGCTGATCGCGCTGTTCGACACCCACGGCCACGACGCGCCGCCCGACATCAGCGCCGAGAGCCCCCTGGCCGAGCTCGCCATCGAACTCAGCGCGAGCCGCGCCAAGCTCGGCTTCCGGCCCACCGACACGGCCCTCTACATCTCGGCGCTCAAGAACGTCCTCACCCGGCGCCTGGTGGAAGCCCTGAAGCACGACAGCGACACCCTCGTCGTGTGCCTGTCGGCAGTCGATGACGTGCTCGACCGGCTCGCCCTGCTGACCTTCGACACCTACGTCGAGACCCGCGAACGCATCATCGCCCAGCAGAGCCTGTCCCTCGTCGAGCTCTCCAGCCCGGTGGTTCGCCTGTGGGACCAGGTCCTGCTGCTGCCGCTGGTGGGCATCATCGACACCGTGCGGGCACGCCAGTTCACCGAGCGCCTGCTGGCCTCGATCTCCAAGTACGAGGCCCAGGTCGCGATCATCGACATCACAGGCGTTCCGGTGTTCGACACCGGAGTGGCCAAGCACATCATGAAGGCGGTCGACGCCGCCCAGCTGCTCGGCTCGCGCATCGTGCTCACCGGCCTCAGCCCGGAAGGCGCCCAGACCCTCACCAAGCTCAACATCAACTTCTCCAACGTGATCAACCGCGCCAGCCTCCGCGCCGGCGTGGCGGAGGCGCTGAAGCTCGTCGGCCGGCGCATCGTTGCCACCGGAGCGCAGGCATGAGGATCCCCATCCTGCGGATAGGGCGCATCCTGCTCGCGTCCATTCAGGTCGAGATGTCCGACTCCGACGCCCTGCGCTTCCAGAACGACGTGGTCCAGAAGATCGCCGAGATAGAGGCGCTGGGCATTGCCATCGACATCACCTCGCTGGAGGTCGTCGACTCCTACATGGCCCGGGTGATCAACGACACCGCCACGATGGCCCGCCTGCTGGGCGCCGAGGTCGTGGTGTGCGGCATCCAGCCCTACGTGGCGATGACCCTGGTCGAGATGGGCCGCGACCTCATCGGCGCCAACTGCGTGTTCGATCTCGAGCAGGCCTTGCTGCGCCTGCAGGAGCGTATCGCAGCCCGCGGCGATGCCGACCTGGACAAGGGATCATGAGCACGGCCACCCGCGGTGGAATGGACATGCAGCTGTGCATTGCCGAAGCCATGGACGTCGTCCGGGCCCGCGCCGACGCGCGCCAGCTGGCAGCCCTGATCGGCTTCAGCCCGGCAGACCAGACGCGGCTCGCCACCGCCGTCTCCGAGCTGTCACGCAACATCCTCCAGTACGCCGGCAAGGGGCATTGCGAGATGAGCGACATCTCCACCGACACCACCCTGGGCATCCGGATCGTCTTCGAGGACAACGGGCCCGGCATCGCCGACATCTCCCTCGCCATCCAGGACGGCTACAGCACCGGTGGCGGCCTCGGCGCCGGCCTGCCCGGGACCAGGCGGCTGATGGACCAGTTCAGCATCGAATCCCGCCCCGGCCTGACCCGGGTGACGATCGCCCTGGTACGGCGCCGTGCCTGAAAACGCCACCAGCCAGCTGGTCTTCCAGAGCTACGTCCAGCGCGAAGCCGATGTCGCCGACGCGGTGCGCCACGTGCGCCGCACGGCCGAGAGCCTGGGGTTCAGCACCGTTAATTGCAGCTACATCGCCACCGCAGCCTCGGAGCTGGCGACCAATCTGGTGATCCACGCGGCGGGCGGCACCTTCATCATCACCGCCGACCACCGGGCCGGCCGGCTCGAGATCGTCACCCGGGACGCCGGCCCCGGCATCCCGGACATCGCCCTGGCCCTGTGCGACGGTTTCAGCACCTCCGGCGGCCTGGGCTGCGGCCTGCCCGGCGTGCGGCGCCTGATGGACGGGCTCGAGATCGACAGCACGGTCGGCAAGGGCACGCACGTCAGGGCCTGGAAGCTGCGCTGAAGATGGTCAGCCCTGCTCCCCCCGATCTCGCCTATCTGGCGCAGCCGAAGCACGGGCAGACCGTGTGTGGCGACGCGTGTGGCGCCTGGCTCGACGCCGGGAGGCGGGTCTTCGCGGTGGCCGACGGCCTGGGCCACGGGCCGGAGGCGGCAGAAGCCGCCACGGCGGCCATCGCCTACCTCGACCGGCACCTGCCGCGGGACATCGAAGCCGGCTTCCGGGGCTGCGACAGGAGCCTGCGGCAGACCCGCGGCGTGGCGCTGGCGGTGGCCATCATCGACGCGGAGCAAAACCGGCTGACCCTCGCCTCGGTCGGCAACATCCGCGTGGTCCTGCTGCGCGATGGCCGGGAGCTGCGCCTCGGAGGCTGCCGCGGCATCGTCGGGAGCGGCTATCGCCAGCTCGCGCCCGACCTGCTCCCCCTGCAGCCCGACGACCATCTGTACCTCTTCACCGACGGCTTTCCGGAAGACCTGCCGCTACGCGACATTTTGCCGGGGCGATGCACGCCCCAGGAGGCGGTGCATCGCCTGATCGAGCGCTACGCCTCGGGCAAGGACGACGCCGCGGTGCTCG
>JAKLLM010000133.1 GCA_023150125.1 Zoogloea sp. | reverse complement strand
GGCGAGCGCCGCCAGCGCCGCCTGGCCGTCGTCGGCCGGCAGGGCCGCGAGGCGCTCGCGCAGCACGGACTCCAGCGCGAGCTCCCAGCCGGCCTCCACCCGGATGCGCTGCCACAGGGGCTTGAGCGCGTCGAGGCGATGGCGCTTCAGCCAGTCGCCCAGCTGGCCCTGGACCTGCACCTTGTTCTGCAGCTGGACCAGCGCGTCGCGGCGGGCCTTGAGTTCGGTGGCCTGGCGCTGGGCCTGGCGCTCGGCGTCGAGGGCCTGCTTGAGGGCCTGCTGGACCGCCGGCAGGCGAGCCTGGGCGTCGGCGATGTCGCCCTGCTGACGCTCCAGGGTGTCCTCGGCCTCGGCCAGCCCGGCCTCGCGCTCGGCGAGCTGGCGCAGGTCGGGGGCTTGCACCGAGGCCTGCTCCTGCTGCAGGCGGGCGCGGCGCTGGGCCAGGCTGTCGAGGCTGCGCTGGCTGGCCTGGCGGTGGGTTTCCTCGACACGGATCTGCTGTTCGGCCTGGTTGAGCTCGCGGCGTACCGCGGTGGCGGCGGCATCGGCGCCCTGCAGGGCCTCTTCGGCCTCGGGCAGGCGGTCGCCGGCTTCCATGTGGCGGGCTTCGGCCTGCTCGGCGCGCAGCGCGGCGTTGTCGAGCAGGCCCCGCCAGCGCTCATCTTCGGCAGCGAGGTTTTCGAGCTGGCTGCGCCACTGGGCGTCGTCGCGCTCGAGCTGGGCGAGGCGGCTTTCGAGGAGACGCCGGCTGTCGCGCAGGCGGGCGAGCTCGCCCTCGAGGCGGGTGAGCTCGGAGCTCACCGAATACAAGGCGCCCTGGGCCTGCTGCACGCCTTCGTTGGCGGAGAACTGGGCCTCGCGGGCGGTTTCGAGGCGGCCTTCGAGCTCCTGCAGGTGGGACGAATCGGCCTCGATGCGGCGGGTCGCGTCGGCCAGCTCGTCGGAGAGCCGGGCGCGCTCGGTGCGGGCCTCGTTGCGCTTCAGGAGCCACAGCAGGTTCTGGCGCTCGGACTGGGTGGCGTGGAGGGTGCGGAACTTCTCGGCCACCGCGGCCTGCACTTCGAGGCGGCCGATCTGCTGGCCGAGCTCGTTGCGGATGTCCTCGAGGCGGGTGAGGTTGTCACGGGCGTCGGACAGGCGGCCTTCGGTCTCCCGGCGGCGCTCGCGGTATTTGGTGACGCCGGCGGCCTCTTCGAGGAAGCCGCGCACCTCTTCGGGACGCGCCTCGATGATCCGCGAGATCATCCCCTGCTCGATGATCGCGTAGGCCCGCGGGCCCAGGCCGGTGCCGAGGAAGAGGTCGATCACGTCCTTGCGGCGGACCTGCATTCCGTTGATGTAATAGGTGGATTCGCCGCTGCGGTCGAGCACGCGCTTGACCGCCACCTCGGCGTAGGGCTTCCACTGGCCGGCGGCCTTGCCCTCCGCGTTGTCGAAGACCAGCTCGACGCTGGCCCGCGACACCGGCTTGCGGGTGGTCGAGCCGTTGAAGATCACGTCCTGCATCGAGCCGCCGCGCAGCGCCGAGGCCCGCGACTCGCCGAGCACCCAGCGCACCGCGTCGATGATGTTGGACTTGCCGCAGCCGTTCGGCCCCACCACGCCCACCAGATTGCCCGGCATGAGCACGGTCGTCGGGTCGACGAAGGTCTTGAAACCGGCAAGCTTGAGTTTGGCGAGACGCACGGAAAGTCCGATGAAATACGCTGAGTTTGTGGGTTGGAGCCAGGTTTTTCCGGCTAGTGTGCCAGCAAATATGCTGCACCGCCGCATAAATCGCGGCCGCTATAATACCATCCGCCCAAAACGTGACCAGCGGGCTTATTTCGCGGCCGGGCCGGGCCCCCTTATCATGGCCCCTGCAGCCCGCCGTGGCGGGGGCCATCACGGCCATGTACCCGGACCCTGCCCACGCAATCGCCAGGCACCTCTTTCACGCCCGCAACGGGCCGAATACAGGAACCCCACCCAACGTGAACCCGCACCTCGACGAACTCCAGCCCTACCCCTTCGAAAAGCTGCGCAAGCTCTTTGACGGCATCACCCCGCCGGCCGGCCTGGCGCCGATCCGCCTGTCGATCGGCGAGCCCCAGCACGCCACGCCGGCCTTCATCCGTGACGCCCTGGTCGACAACCTGGGCGGCCTCGCCAACTACCCCACCACCCAGGGCTCCGACGCCCTGCGCCAGTCCATCGCCAGCTGGCTGGAGCGCCGCTTCGGCCTGCCGAAGGTGAGCGCGGCCACCCAGGTGCTGCCGGTCAATGGCTCCCGCGAGGCGCTGTTCGCCTTCGCCCAGTGCGTCATCGACGGCGCCCGGCCCGACGCACTGGTGCTGTGCCCCAACCCCTTCTACCAGATCTACGAAGGCGCGGCCTACCTGGCCGGGGCCAAGCCGTATTTCGTCAATAACCTGCCGGGCAACAACTTTGCGTCCGACTTCGCGGCGGTGCCCGACGAGGTGTGGCAGCGCGTCCAGCTGGTCTTCGTGTGCTCGCCGGGCAACCCCACCGGCAAGCTGCTGTCGCTGGCCGAATGGCAGGCGCTGTTCGAGCTGTCCGACCGCCACGGCTTCATCATCGCCGCTGACGAGTGCTACTCCGAGATCTACTTCGACGACGCCAACCTGCCCATCGGCGGCCTGGAGGCAGCCCACCGCCTGGGCCGCAGCGATTTCCGCAACGTGGTGATGTTCTCCAGCCTGTCCAAGCGCTCCAACGTGCCCGGCATGCGCTCCGGCTTCGTGGCCGGCGACGCCGAAGTGCTCAAGCGCTTCCTGCTCTACCGCACCTACCACGGCTGCGCGATGAGCCCGGCGGTGCAGGCGGCCTCCGCCGCGGCCTGGAACGATGAAGAACACGTCATCGAGAACCGCCGTCTGTACCGCGAGAAGTTCGCCCAGATCACCCCGATGATCGCCGAGCACCTGCAGGTCGGGCTGCCCGACGCCAGCTTCTACCTGTGGGCACGGGTCGACCACCTGGGCCTTTCCGACACCGAGTTCGCCCGCCGGCTGCAGGCTGAATATAATGTGACGATTCTGCCCGGCAGCTTCCTCGCCCGCGAGGCCCACGGGGTCAACCCCGGCGCCGGCTTCGTGCGCATCGCACTGGTTGCCGACCTGGCAGAGTGCGTCGAGGCGGCCCGCCGCATCGCCGCCTTCGCCCAACAACTTTCGAACAATTCATGAGCGTACTCGTCCATATCATGCCCCATCACGAACACCCCTTTGCCGCCATCATCGAAGACCTCTGGGAGCGCCGCACCGAGCTGTCGCCCACCACCGCGACCAGCGAGCAGCTGCGCGCCATCGAGCACATCATCGATGACCTCGACCAGGGCAAGCTGCGCGTCGCCGAAAAGATCAACGGCGAATGGGTGACCCACCAGTGGATCAAGAAGGCCGTGCTGCTGTACTTCCGCACCCACGACAACAAGGTGCTGTCGGGCGGCGACACCCGCTACTACGACAAGGTCCCGACCAAGTTCGACGACTACACCGAGGCCGACTTCCAGCACGGCGGCTTCCGCGTGGTGCCCAACGCCGTGGCGCGCAAGGGCAGCTTCATCAGCAAGGGCGTGGTGCTGATGCCCTCCTACGTGAACATCGGCGCCTACGTCGGTGAAGGCACGATGGTCGACACCTGGGCCACCGTCGGCTCCTGCGCCCAGATCGGCAAGAATGTGCACCTCTCCGGCGGCGTCGGCATCGGCGGCGTGCTCGAGCCGCTGCAGGCCAACCCGACCATCATCGGCGACAACTGCTTCATCGGCGCCCGCTCCGAAGTCGTCGAAGGCGTCATCGTCGAAGACAACTGCGTGATCTCGATGGGCGTCTACATCGGCCAGAGCACCAAGATCTACGACCGCGCCACCGGCGAAGTCATGTACGGCCGCGTGCCCGAGGGCTCGGTGGTGGTCAGCGGCAACCTGCCCTCCGCCGACGGCAAGTACAGCCTCTACTGCGCCGTGATCGTCAAGAAGGTTGACGCCCAGACCCGCGCCAAGACCAGCATCAACGAACTGCTGCGCGACTGACCCCCCACACGGGCCGCCCCTGCGGGCGGCCCGGTTCGACTGCGGCCCGCCCGATGATCATCGACAAGCTATTCGCCCTGATGGCCGAAAAGAAGGCCTCGGACATCTTCATCACGGTCGGCACGCCGATCCACATCAAGATCGACGGCAACACGGTGCCGATCAACCAGCAGGCCATGGATCCGACAATGATCCACCGGATGGCCTACGAGATGATGACGCCGGAGCAGGTAGAGCGCTTCGAGACCACCCGGGAGATGAACCTCTCCTTCGGCCGGCGCGACCTGGGCAACTTCCGGATCAACATCTTCTGGCAGCGCAACAGCATCGCCATCGTCGTGCGCTACATCGCCGGCGACATCCCCAAGCTCGAAAACCTCGGCATGCCGCCGGTGCTCTCCGACGTCATCATGGAGAAGCGTGGGCTGGTGCTGGTCGTCGGCGCCACCGGCTCGGGCAAGTCCACCACCATCGCCTCGATGCTGGACTACCGCAATGAGCACCGCTCGGGCCACATCCTGACCATCGAAGACCCGATCGAATATCTGTTCAAGCACAAGATGTCGATCGTCAACCAGCGCGAGATCGGCTCCGACACCGCCGACTGGCACAACGCCCTGCGCAACGCCATGCGCCAGGCCCCCGACTGCATCCTGATCGGCGAGATCCGCGACCGCGAGACCATGGCCGCCGCCCTCGCCTACGCACAAACAGGCCACCTGTGCCTGGCCACGCTGCACGCCAACAACGCCTACCACGCGCTCAACCGGATCTTCAGCTTCTTCCCCACCGACGGCCGCACCCTGCTGTCCCTCGACCTGGCCGCCACGCTCAAGTGCATCATCTCCCAGCGCCTCGTCAAGCGGCCCGACGGCGGGCGCATCCCGGCCGTCGAGATCCTGCTCAACTCGCGCCAGGTGACCGAGCTCATCGAGCGGGGCGAGATCTCCGGCATCCGCGAAGCCATGGAACAAAGCCTCGCCCAGGGCTCCCGCACCTTCGAGCAAGACCTCTTCCGCCTCTACAAGGACAAGGCCATCACCCTCGAAGAAGCCCTCGCCAACTCCGACTCGCCGACCAACCTGTCCTGGCTCATCAACAACGCCCAGTTCGGCAACGGCAACGCAGAGAAAGCCGTCAAACCACCCAGCGGCATCGACTTCGAGACCACCAACCCGGACGGTTCCTCCTTCAGCGAGTTCACCTTCCAGCTCGACAACGACTGACCCGGGCCAAGCCTGCAGCACCCGGCCCGCTCCGGCTGCGGCCGCCCCCGCCGACGACCGACCCTCACCCATGACCACGCCCACCCTCGACCTCACCCGCGCCCTCATCGCCCGCCCCTCGGTCACCCCCGAAGACGCCGGCTGCCTCGACCTCATCACCGCCCGCCTGGCGCCCCTCGGCTTCGTCTGCGAACGCATCGACGGCGGCGGCGTCAGCAACCTGTGGGCCCGCCGCGGTAGCGCCGCCCCCCTCGTGGTGTTCGCCGGCCACACCGACGTGGTGCCCACCGGCCCCCTCGACGCCTGGACGTCGAACCCCTTCGAGCCCACCGAGCGCGACGGCATGCTCTTCGGCCGCGGCGCCGCCGACATGAAATCCTCGCTGGCCGCCTTCGTCACCGCCATCGAGGCCTTCGTCGCTGCCCACCCCGATCACGCCGGCTCCATCGCCCTGCTGCTCACCTCCGACGAAGAGGGCGACGCCACCCACGGCACCACCCTGGTGGTCGAGACCCTCAAGGCCCGCGGCGAGACCCTCGACTACTGCATCGTCGGTGAGCCAACCTCAAGTGCCACCCTCGGCGACACCATCAAGAACGGCCGCCGCGGCAGCCTGTCGGGCAAGCTCACCGTGAAGGGCGTGCAGGGTCACATCGCCTACCCCCAGCTCGCCAAGAACCCCATCCACCTCGCCGCCCCGGCCCTGGCCGAGCTCGCCGCCGAGGTGTGGGACGAAGGCAACGAATACTTCCCGCCCACCTCCTGGCAGATGTCCAACATCAAGGCCGGCACAGGCGCCACCAACGTCATCCCCGGCACGCTGGAGGTGATGTTCAACTTCCGCTTCGCCACCGTGCACACCGCCGACGCCCTCAAGGCCCGCGTGCATGCGATCCTCGACCGCCACGGCCTCGACTACGACCTGGCCTGGACTCTCGGCGGCAAGCCCTTCCTGACCCCCCGCGGCACCCTCGTGGCGGCCCTCGAAGGCGCGATCCGCGACACCCTGGCCATCAGCCCCGAGCTGTCCACCACCGGCGGCACCTCCGACGGCCGCTTCATCGCCGAGATCTGCCCCCAGGTGGCCGAGTTCGGCCCGGTGAACGCCACCATCCACAAGCTCAACGAGTGCATCGCCGTCGACGCCATCGAGCCCCTCTCGGCGATCTACCGGCGCACCCTCGAAAACCTGCTCACCGCATCGGACAAGGCATGACCCACGACCACGACACCGCCCATGAAGACGAGCACGACCACGAACACGAGCACGGCCCCCTGGCCGAGCTCGTCACCGTGCGCGACTGGCTGCGCTACGCCGTCACCCGCTTCAACCGCGCCGGCTGCTTCTACGGCCACGGCCTGCAGGATGCCTACGACGAGGCCGTCTATCTCATCCTGCACACCCTCGCCCTGCCCCTCGATCGCCTCGAGCCCTTCCTCGACGCCTGCATCCCCGGCGACGAGCGCGAGGACATCCTCGAGGTCATCGAGAAGCGCGCCGTCGACCGCCTGCCCGCCGCCTACATCACCGGCGAGGCCTGGCTGGGCGAGTTCCGCTTCGAAGTCGACAAGCGGGTCATCATTCCGCGCTCCTATTTTGCCGAGCTGCTCCACGACGGCTTCAGCCCGTGGGTGCAAGACCCCGACGCCATCACCGCGGCGATGGACATGTGCACCGGCTCCGGCTGCCTGGCGATCCTGATGGCCTTCGCCTTCCCCAACGCCGAGATCGTCGCCGTCGACATCTCCCAGGACGCCCTCGACGTGGCCGCCGCCAACATCGCCGCCTACGGCCTCGAAGACCGCATCCGCCTGGTCAAGTCGGACGGCTTCGCGCAGGTGCCCGAGCAGCGCTTCGACTTCATCCTCAGCAACCCGCCCTACGTCACCCGCGAGGCGATGGAAGCCCTGCCGGCCGAATACCTCCACGAGCCTGGCCTCGCCCTCGGCTCCGGCGAAGACGGCCTCGACCTGGTGCGCAAGCTGCTCGCCGACGCGCCCCGCTACCTCGCCCCGGAAGGCCTGCTGGCGATCGAAGTCGGGCACAACCGGGAGATCGTCGAAGCGGCCTTCCCGGCCCTCTCGCCCACCTGGCTGTCGGCCCCCAGCGGCGACGACAAGATATTTGTCCTCGAAGCCGGTCAATTGTTGTAAAACACCATCCCGGTGAGGATTCGGTCATCCTCACCGGCCTCTGAAGGTGCTTATGATCTTGCATGGTTCGAAATTACTGTTTTCGGCACTTCGAACAGGTTTCGATAAAAATGACAAAAGCAAGGTCAAGGAGCACCCATGGCGACCGACCGCCCCATCCTCCTCGTCGAGGATAACCCTGACGACGAAGCCCTCACGCTTCGTGCGTTCAGCAAGAACAAGATCGCCAACCAGGTCGCGGTGGCACGGGACGGCGTCGAAGCGCTCGACTACCTGTTCTGCACCGGGCAATACTCGTCCCGTGACAGCCTCATCATGCCGGCCTTCGTGCTGCTTGACCTCAAGCTCCCGCGCATCGACGGGCTCGAGGTACTGCGCCGCATCCGCGCCGACGAACGCACCGCCCTGCTCCCGGTCGTTGTGCTCACCACCTCCAAGGAACACCAGGACATCTTCGAGGCCTACCGCCTCGGGGCCAACAGCTACATCCGCAAACCGGTGGATTTCGAGCGCTTCCTGCAGGCCGTCGGCCAGCTAGGGCTGTACTGGCTGTCCCTCAACGAACCGTCCGACCTCACCGCCCGCTGAAACCGCTGACGAGGGCGCCGCAGGCCGGCGCCCGGCTAGCGGGCGAGCGCCTCGGCCCGCCGCGCCAGGCGTTCGAGCAGCGCGTCGGCAGCCACCCGCGCAGGCGTCGAGCCGCCCGTCAGACGCCACGCCAGGCGCACCTGGGCCGGCGCATCGAAAGTCTGCTGGATGCTGATGGAAAGGGGGCACAGGGCGATCTGGGCCCTGTCTTCGGCGAGCAGCTGCCAGGCGATCCGGCTGCTGCAGAACTGCACGATCTCGGCCCGGACGAAGGGCGAATGCGTGCTTGAAGCCGACGCCGCAGCCGTGCGCTGCAGCATGTCGTTGAAGGGGATCAC
>JAKLLM010000132.1:8504-15069 GCA_023150125.1 Zoogloea sp. | reverse complement strand
GCGCGCCGGGCCCGCCGAACAGCGTCACGGTGCTGGCCGGCCGCAGGCCGTGGCGCAGGCCGAGCTGGTAGAGGACGCTCGCGCTCGCCCCGCCCAGGTCGACCACGGCGTAGTCGCACAGCAGCAGCCGCTCGCCGCCCGGCTCGTCGAGCATGCCGTCAGCGGCGTCGGGGCCGCTGCGCAGCGGCTCCATGCCCGCCGCCAGGATGCCCGGCTCGACCAGGGTGCTGTAGACGGCCTCGAAATCCACCACCGGGCCGGCCGGGAGGCGCTTCATGCCCGAGGGCATCAGGACACAGCAGAGGGGCTTCACCTGCGGGCTCCAGAGGAAAGGGGCAAGCCACCCCGGGCCGGCCGGCGCCCCGTCCGGGCGCCGTGCCTTCACTCCCCATTGTAGAGAGGCGGCACGGCCTTCACGCGCCTTCCGCATCCGCCTGCCGCCGCCACGATGAGCGCCGGCGCGCGGGGCGGGGCGCGGTTCATCGCTTGAAGCGCCGCTGCATCTCGTCGCTGACCGCCTTCAGGCTCATCCGTCCCAGGGGGCTCGGCTCGGGGCGCAGCTGGACATGGGGCCAGTCGGGAAACTTCCGCCACAGCCCGCCCGGGTCGAGGCCCAGCTTTTTCGCCTCCTCGGCCATCACCCGGTAGCCGTTCAGGCCATTGACGAGGCGCTTGGTGGACCATTCGGCGCTGCCCTTCACCACCCAGAAGCAGTCTGCCGCCTCGCCCCACTGGTGCCACGACAGGCCCGGCACCGCATTGGTCACCGGGTCGCCGTTCTGCGGCCCGACATCCACGATGCAGTCGGCCAGGTATTCGGCGCCGGCGGCGCGCAGCTGGGCGACCTTGGCGTCGATCTGCTCCCGCGAGCGGGACTGCCGCCACAGCCTGGCCTGCTCCAGCGGCGTGCGCAGCCCCATGTAGGGCCGCATCTCGACGCCGCGGGCGCGGCAGTTGGCGAGGAGCGTTTCGAGCCTGGGCCGAAAGGCGGGAACGAGCAGCGTGAGATCGGCAGCCATGAGGGGCCTCCCCGGAGCCTGTCCGGAAGGGTGGGTCGTCCTTCAGGATAGACCGCAGGCGTCGGCTTTGCCTCCGACGCGCCAGCCTGGCCGACCGGCGCCCCGCCGAGGCCCTCGCACCCAGGCGCGAGGCTCACGGCAGCGTCGACGAGATCCTTTGCAAGCCTGCAAAGGCTTTCATCATAGTAAGAACCCTTGTTCGCACGCCTGCAATCAAGGGTTCATGCTATGCAATGATTGGTTGCAGGCATGCAAAGGCCTTCATCATAGTAAAAACCCTTAATCGCACGGCTGCAATTAAGGGTTTTTACTATGATGAGAACGATTGCAGGCCTGCGATGAATCTCGACACCGCTGCAATCGATGTTTGCACCCCTGCAATCATCGATGTGCAGGCCCCCATCGATGATTGCAAGCCTGTTGAGAAGCATTGCAGGCCTGCGGAGGGACATCGCAGCCCGCTCGAGGCCTTCGAGACCCTCGCCATCGACATTGCGCCCCCGGCAGGATGCCCCCATCGCTTCCACCAGGGCATGCCCGGCACCCAGCCCTCCCTCGCCCACCCCTGAAATGCAAGGCGGCGCCTTGCGGCGCCGCCCGTGTTGCCCGGCCTGCCCCCTCGCGGGGGCAGGGGCGTGTTACATGCTGCGGCGGTACTGGCCGCCCACGTCGTAGAGAGCCGTGGTGATCTGGCCTAGGGAGCAGTACTTCACCGCATCGACGAACACCGCGAAGACGTTGCCGTTCTCGATGACGGTCTGCTTGAGCTTGGCCAGCCACTTGGGCGCTTCGTCCTTGTTGCGCTCGTGGAAATCGGCGAGGCGGGCCAGCTGGCTCTGCTTCTCGTCTTCGCTGGAGCGGGCCAGCTCGATCTCCTGCTGGGCCATGCCCTTCGGGTTGAGGAAGGTGTTGACGCCGATGATCGGGTAGGAGCCGTCGTGCTTCTTGTGCTCGTAGTAGAGCGACTCTTCCTGGATCTTGCCGCGCTGGAAGCCGGTTTCCATGGCACCGAGCACGCCGCCGCGGGAGCTGATCGCCTCGAACTCCTTGAGCACGGCCTCTTCGACCAGGTCGGTGAGCTCGTCGATGATGAAGGCGCCCTGGTTGGGGTTCTCGTTTTTGGCGAGGCCCCATTCGCGGTTGATGATCAGCTGGATCGCCATCGCGCGGCGCACGGACTCTTCGGTCGGCGTGGTGATCGCCTCGTCGTAGGCGTTGGTGTGCAGCGAGTTGCAGTTGTCGTAGATGGCGATCAGGGCCTGCAGCGTGGTGCGGATGTCGTTGAAGTCCATCTCCTGGGCGTGCAGCGAGCGGCCGGACGTCTGGATGTGGTACTTCAGCTTCTGGCTGCGCTCGTTGGCGCCGTACTTGTTCTTCATGGCCACCGCCCAGATGCGGCGGGCGACGCGGCCGATCACCGAGTATTCCGGGTCCATGCCGTTGCTGAAGAAGAAGCTCAGGTTGGGCGCGAAGTCGTCGATGTGCATGCCGCGGGCCAGGTAGCTCTCGACATAGGTGAAGCCGTTGGAGAGCGTGAAGGCGAGCTGGCTGATCGGGTTCGCGCCGGCTTCGGCGATGTGGTAGCCGGAGATCGACACCGAGTAGAAGTTCTGCACCTTGTTGTGCACGAAGAACTCCTGGATGTCGCCCATCATCTTGAGGGCGAACTCGGTGCTGAAGATGCAGGTGTTCTGGCCCTGGTCTTCCTTGAGGATGTCGGCCTGCACGGTGCCGCGCACGGTGGCGAGCACCCATTCGCGGATCTTCTCGGCTTCGTCTTCGGTGGGCTCGCGGCCGTTGTCGGCCTTGAACTTGGCGAGCTGCTGCTCGAGGGCGGTGTTGAAGAACATCGCCAGGATGATCGGCGCCGGGCCGTTGATGGTCATCGACACCGAGGTGGTCGGGTTGACCAGGTCGAAGCCGTCGTAGAGCACCTTCATGTCTTCCAGCGTGGCGATGGACACGCCGGAGTTGCCGATCTTGCCGTAGATGTCCGGACGCGGGTCGGGGTCGCAGCCGTACAGCGTGACCGAGTCGAAGGCGGTGGAGAGGCGATGCGCGGGCATGCCCTCGGAGACCTTCTTGAAGCGGCGGTTGGTGCGGAAGGCGTCGCCTTCGCCGGCGAACATCCGGGTGGGGTCTTCACCCTCGCGCTTGAAGGCGAACACACCGGCGGTGTAGGGGAAGGAGCCGGGGACGTTCTCCTTCATCAGGAAGCGCAGGATCTCGCCTTCGTCCTCGTAGGTGGGCAGCGACACCTTGCGGATCTTGCTGCCGGAGAGGGACTCGGAGGTGAGCTTGGTGCGGATTTCCTTGTCGCGGATCTTCACCACGTACTCGTCGGCCGCATACAGCTCGACGGTCTTCGGCCACATGTCGAGGAGCTTCTTGGAGGTGCCGGTGAGCTCGCCGTCCTTCCAGTCGATCAGCTCGGCGAAATCACCGGCGCCCTTCTTGCAGCCCTCGAAGAGCTGCTTGGAGATGCGCAGGGCCTGGCGCTCGCGGGCGATGCGGGACTGCTCGAGGGTGTGCTTGTGGTAGCCGCGCACCGCCTCGGCGATCTCGGCCAGGTAGCGGGTGCGCTCGGCCGGCACGATGGCGCGGCCACGGCTGGAGGACTTCACCGCGACCAGCGGCAGGCGCGGCTTGCCGAGCTTGAGGCCCTTGGCGGCCAGCGCCGGGGCGATGGCCTGGAACAGCGCGGTGACGCCGTCGTCGTTGAAGCGGGCGGCCATGGTGCCGAACACCGGCATCTCGTCGGTGTTCTGGTTGAACAGCTCGCGGTTGCGCTGGTATTGCTTGCGCACGTCGCGCAGCGCGTCCTCGGCGCCCTTGCGGTCGAACTTGTTGATCGCCACGAAATCGGCGAAGTCGAGCATGTCGATCTTCTCGAGCTGGCTGGCGGCGCCGAACTCGGGGGTCATCACGTACAGCGACACATCGACGAAGGGCACGATGGCCGCGTCGCCCTGGCCGATGCCTGAGGTCTCGACGATGATCATGTCGAAGCCGGCCAGGCGGGTGGCGGCGATGACTTCGGGCAGCGCGACCGAGACTTCCTTACCGGTGTCGCGGGTGGCCAGCGAGCGCATGAAGATGTTCGGGTGCTCGATGGCGTTCATGCGGATGCGGTCGCCCAGCAGCGCGCCGCCGGTGCGCTTGCGCGACGGGTCGATCGAGATGATGGCGAGCTTGAGCGCATCGCCCTGGTCGAGGCGGAAGCGGCGCACCAGTTCGTCGGTGAGGCTGGACTTGCCGGCGCCGCCGGTGCCGGTGATGCCGAGGGCCGGCACGTTGATGCCCTTGGCGGCCTCGATCAGCGCGGCCTTCACGTCGTCGCCGTAGGCGCCGTTCTCGAGGCCGGTGATGATCTTGGCGAGGGCGCGGCGGTCACCCGACTTCAGCGCGGCCACCACGGCGTCGGCGCCCTGCGGGCCGGAGGCCGACAGGTTGAGGTCGCAGCGCTCGACGAGGTCGTTGATCATGCCCTGCAGCCCCATCACGGCGCCGTCTTCGGGCGAGTAGATGCGGGTGACGCCGTAGTCGTGGAGCTCCTTGATCTCGGCCGGCACGATCACGCCGCCGCCGCCGCCGAAGACCTTGATGTTCTCGCCGCCGTTCTCGCGCAGCAGGTCGATCATGTACTTGAAGAACTCGACGTGCCCACCCTGGTAGGACGTGATCGCAATGCCCTGCACGTCTTCCTGCAGCGCGGCATTGACGATCTCGCCTACCGAGCGGTTGTGCCCGAGGTGGATGACCTCGGAGCCGGTGGATTGGAGGATCCGCCGCATGATGTTGATCGACGCATCGTGGCCGTCGAAAAGCGCCGCAGCGGTGACGAAACGCACCTTGTTCTTGGGCTTGTAAGCGACGAGTTTCTTGGCAACGCTCAGGTCGGTCATGGTGTCTCCCCCACATCATGTTGATTGAATCCCTGAATCTTAGAAGGCGGTCGAAGGCTTTTCCACTGTCCTTGTCGACGAAGATCGTGCAAATTCCGCCAAGCGTACAGGCAGCAGCCTCCAGCCCTCCCGACGCTGCACCGCAACATCTCCCGCAGCCCGCGCCAGGCGGTCGAAGAGCGCATCCGGGCAGGCCTGGGACAAGGCACCGCAAAAATCCCGCCACACCCGGGCGGAGCCCCGCCGCAGGCCACCCCCGCAGCGCCAGCGTCTACCCAGGCGGCGCCGACTCGTGCAGAATCCGCCACGACAGCCTGCGGCGCGAGCGCACAGCCCCCGCCGCCGCCCCTCACCACCGGAGCAGCCCTTGTTCAGCCCTCGCCCCCGCGCCACCGTATCCATGGGTTTCGTGACCGGCATGGTGGCGGGGATGCAGCGCCACGCCCACGACCCCGCTCCGCTGCTGACCAGCCTCGACATCGACCCGGCCGACCCCGCCCGCCGCGTCCCCCTCGACCGTTACGCCGCGCTCTACAACCGGGTCATCGCCGAGCTCGGCGACGAGGGTTTCGGCCTCTTCGCCAGCGCCATGCCGCCGGGCAGCTTCGAGTTCCTGTGCCGCGGCATGCTCGGCGCGCCGAGCCTCGCCGAAGGCCTCGACCGGGCCCGGCGCTTTCTCGCCATCGTGCTGCCCGATCTGGCGGTGAGCATCTGGCGCTCCGGCCACCACGCCGAACTGCGCATCACCGAAACCCGCGCGCTGGCCCCCGACACCGACGCGCCGGGCCGGGTGTTCGCCTTCGAATGGCTGCTGCGCCTCATCCATAGCCTGTCGTGCTGGCTGGTCGGGCGCGGGCTGGCGCTCGACTCGGTGGACTTCCCCTTCGCCCGGCCGGCCCACGCCGACGACTACGCCCTTGTTTACACCGAGCGCTCCGCCTTCATCGGCGGCCGGGTGCTCACCGCGCGCTTCAACGCCACCCTGCTCGAGCTGCCGATCCGCCGCGACGAGGCCGCCCTGGCCAGCTTCCTGGAGGGCGCGCCGGGGCGCATCAGCATGCTCTACCGGCGCGACCGCGCCACCGTCACGCGGGTCCGCGACCTGATCCGCCATGCGCTGCCGGCCAGCCTGTCGCAGGACGAGGTGGCGCGGCAGCTCCACATGTCGCCGCGCACCCTGCACCGCCGCCTCGACGAGGAGGGCTCCAGCTTCCGCATCATCAAGGAAGCCCTGCGCCGCGACCTGGCCCTGGCGCGCCTCACCAAGACCGGCCAATCCATCGCCCGGGTCGCCGCCGACCTGGGCTACGCCGATACCTCCGCGTTCTACCGCGCCTTCACCGGCTGGACCGGCATGTCCCCCGAGCGCTACCGCCGCCAGCTCGCCGGCGGCCTGCCGCCCGGGCCGGCCGACCGCCCCTGAGCCCGGCCCATCCCATGCCGACCCTCCTCGCCCCCCTCTCCGAAGACCTGATCCGTGAAGCGGACGGGCTGTTCCTGGGCCTGCTGCGCAATGCGCTGGTGGGCGTCTACATCATCCAGGACGGCCTGTTCCGCTACGTCAGCCCGCGTTTTGCCGAGATCCTGGGCCGCTCCCAGGAGGAGATCTGCCTCCAGCTCGGCCCCGACGACCTGATCGAC
>JAKLLM010000132.1:0-8429 GCA_023150125.1 Zoogloea sp. | reverse complement strand
TCACCGACCGCATCGATGGGCGCAGCGAGGCCGCCCACTACAGCTTCCGCGTCGAGCGCGCCGACGGCACGCCGATCGAGGCGGAAGTCTTCGGCATGCGCACCGAGTTCGGCGGGCGGCCGGCCATCATCGGCATGATGGTGGACATCACGGGCCGCCGGGCCGCCGAGCGCGCCGCCCGGGAGCAGCTCAACTTCGTGAGCCAGCTCGTCGAGGCGATCCCCAGCCCGCTCTTCCACAAGGACGAGAATGGCCGCTACCTCGGCTGCAACAAGGCCTTCGAGGTCTTCATCGGCCTCCCCCGCGACGAGATCATCGGGCGCACCGTGTTCGAGCTCTACGAGCCGCCCGCGGCCGCCCGCTACCACGCCGCCGACCAGGCCCTGTTCGACACCCCGGGCGTACAGACCTACGAGGCCAACGTCCCGTCGGCCGACGGCATGACCCAGGACGTGATCTTCAACAAGGCCACCTACCTCAAGGCCGACGGCAGCGTGGGCGGCCTGGTGGGCGTCGTCACCGACATCACCGAGCGCAAGCGGAGCGAAGCCCTGATCTGGATGCAGGCCAACTACGACCCGCTCACCGGCCTGCCCAACCGCCGCCTGCTGGGCGACCGGCTGGCCGAGATGCTCAAGCGCACCCAGCGCACCCGCGACTGCGTGGCGGTGCTGTTCATCGACCTCGACCGCTTCAAGGAGGTCAACGACACCCTCGGCCACGACGCCGGCGACCGCCTGCTCGTCGAAGCGGCCCGGCGCATCGTCGCCTGCGTGCGCGACTCCGACACCGTGGCGCGCCAGGGCGGCGACGAGTTCACGGTGCTGCTGCCCGGCCTGTCGGAGCGGGCGCCCATCGAGCGCATCGCCGAGGACATCATCGACGCCCTGTGCCAGCCCTTCCAGCTCGGCACCGACATCGCCTACGTGTCGGCCAGCATCGGCATCACGCTGTGCCCCCAGGACGCCGAGACCCCGGCCGACATCCTGCGCAACGCCGACCAGGCCATGTATGCCGCCAAGGCCGAGGGGCGCAACCGCTTCAGCTACTTCTCGCCGGCGATGCAGCAGCGCGCGCTGCAGCACCTGCAGCTCGGCAAGGACCTGCGCAAGGCCCTCGCCCGGGGCGAGCTGTCGCTCCACTACCAGCCCATCCTGCACCTGGCCAGCGGGCGGGTGCGCAAGGCCGAGGCCCTGCTCCGCTGGGCCCACCCGGAGCGCGGCAACATCCCGCCCGACGAGTTCATCCCGGTGGCCGAGGAGCTCGGCCTCATCGACGCCATCGGCAGCTGGGTCTTCGAGCAGGCCACCGCCGCCATCCAGCGCTGGCGCACGCTGTGGCCCGCCGACGCGGCCGAGCCCAGCCCGCTGCAGATCACCATCAACGCCTCGCCGCGCCAGTTCGCCAAGGGCCCGTCCCTCGACGTGCTGCTGCAGCGGGTCGACGCCCTCGGGCTGCCCGGCCGCTGCATCGCCGTCGAGATCACCGAGGGGCTGCTCCTCGACGAGCACCCGGCCGTCACCGCCCAGCTCGCCCGCCTCGCCGCGGCCGGCATCCAGGTCGCCCTCGACGACTTCGGCACCGGCTATTCGGCGATGGCCTACCTCAAGCGGATGGACATCGACACCCTCAAGATCGACCGCTCCTTCGTGCGCGACCTCACCACCGACCCGAGCGACCTGGCCATCGCCGAAGCCATCATTGCGATGGCCCACAAGCTCGACATCAACGTGGTCGCCGAGGGCATCGAGACCGACGCCCAGCGCCAGCGCCTCGCCGACGCCGGCTGCGATTTCGGCCAGGGCTACCTGTTCTCGCCACCGCTCCCCGAAGACGCCTTCTTCGCCTTCCTGGCGGCCCAGACCCGATGAAACCCACCGCCACCCGCGCCGGCACCCCCGAAGAGCTGCGCCGCTACGACCTGCTGCTGGCCGGCTTCGACCTCCTCGACCAGGCCATCGCGGTCTTCGACGCGACCCCCAAGCTGGTCACCTGGAACAAGGCCCTCCTGCGCCTGCTCGACTTCCCCGAATCGCTGGTGCGGGTCGGCACGCCCTTCGAGGAGTTCGTGCGCTTCAACGTGCAGCGCGGCGAATACAGCGGCGGCGCCCTCAACCCCGCCGAGGTCGAGCGCCTGGTCGGCGAACGCATGGCCGCGGTGCGCGCCTTCCAGCCCCACAACGCCGAGCGCATCCGCCCCAACGGCCAGGTGCTGTCGATCCGCGGCGTGCCGATCCCCAACCTGGGCTTCGTCACCCTGTGGACCGACATCACCGAGCAGCGCCGCTACGAACAGCTCATCGAGAGCCAGAACGCCGAGCTCGAGAACCGCGTGCGCGCCCGCACCGCCGAGCTCGAAGCCGCCAAGACCCGCCTCGACAACCTCGCCGGCCAGCTCACCCGCAGCGAGCAGCGCATGCGCCGCATCCTCGACACCATCCCGGCGATGATCGCCTACGTCGATGCCGGCGAGCGCTACCGCTTCGCCAACCGCGGCTACGCCGCCTGGTTCGGCCTCGACCAGCAGAGCATCGTCGACAAGACCATCCTCGAAGTCGTCGGCCCCGAGGCCTACGCCCAGGTCCGGCCGCGGCTCGAGCAGGCCTACGCCGGCGAACAGGTGAGCTACGAATACTCCCGCAGCAACGCCAGCGGGCAGCTGGTGCATGCCCGCAGCGCGGTCGTCCCGGAAGCCTCCGAAGCCGGCGGCGTGCAGGGCTTCTTCGTGCTCTCCATCGACATCACCGAACAGAAGGCCAGCCAGGCCGTGCTGATCCAGGCCCAGAAGATGGAAGCCGTCGGCCAGCTCACCGGTGGCCTCGCCCACGACTTCAACAACCTGCTCACCATCATCACCGGCAACCTGGCCGCCCTGAAGGACAAGCTCCCCGCCCACCAGGGTTTCGAGGACTACCTCGACCCGGCCCTGTCGGCCGCCCGCCGCGGCACCGAGCTGATCCGCCGCCTGCTCACCTTCTCGCGCCAGCAGCCGCTCGCCCCCTGCCCCGTCGAGGTGGGCGCCCTGGTGCACGACATGACGCCGCTGCTGGCGCGCTCCCTCACCGAGCGCATTAGCATGCAGCTCGACCTGCCCACCGAGAAGCTCTACGCCCTGGTCGACCCGCACCAGCTCGAGAACGCCCTCCTCAACCTCGCCATCAACGCCCGCGACGCGATGCCCGACGGCGGCAGCCTCGGCATCGGCGTGGCCCGCCGCCACGTCTCGCCGAGCCTGGCCCTGCTGGTCGAGGTGCCGCCCGGCGACTACGTGCAGTTCGACGTCTCCGACAGCGGCGGCGGCATCCCCCCCGAGATCCTGTCGCGGGTCTTCGAGCCCTTCTTCACCACCAAGAGCTTCGGCACCGGCAGCGGGCTGGGGCTGTCGATGGTGTATGGCTTCATCCGCCAGTCGGGCGGCAACATCCGCATTCTCAGCACCCCGGGCAAGGGCACCAACGTGCGCTTCATCCTGCCGATGACCGACGCCCGCCCGGCCCCGCCGGCCCCCGTCGCCGAAGCGCCGCCGGCCACCGCCAACGGCAGCCGCCTGGTGCTGCTGGTCGAGGACGAACCCGAGGTGCGCAAGGTCATCCGCCTGCAGCTCACCGAGCTCGGCTACCCGGTGCTCGAAGCCGCCAACGGCCTAGAGGCCAAGGCCATGCTCGAAGCCGTCGAGGACATCGCCATCCTCGTCTCCGACACCGTGATGCCCGGCCTCGGCGGCCGCGAGCTGGCCGCCTTCGCCCACAGCCTGCGGCCGGCGCTGCCGATCCTGCTGATCACCGGCTACGCCATCGGCCCGGCCCCCGCCGGCACCCCCGACGTGCCGACCCTGCGCAAGCCCTTCGACCGCGCCGCCCTTGGCGCCGCCCTCGCCGCCTTCAACCCACCCGCCGATCCGGAGAGCCCTTGCCCATGAACACGCCCGACAAGGACAGCCCCCTCGTCTTCATCGTCGAGGACGAGCCCGACATCGCCCGCCTGATCGCCACCAGCCTGGCCGAGTACGGCTTCCGCAGCGAGACCTTCGGCACCGGCCGGGCCCTGCTCGCCCGCGCCCGCAAGGTGCAGCCCGAGCTGGCCATCCTCGACCTCGGCCTGCCCGACATGGACGGCCTGCAGGTGCTGCGCCTGCTGCAGGAGCAACACCCCTGCGCGGCCCTCATCCTCACCGGCCGCGACGGCCTCACCGACCGCGTGCTGGGCCTCGAACTGGGCGCCGACGACTACCTCGTCAAGCCCTTCGAGCCCCGCGAGCTGGTCGCCCGGGTGCGCTCCATCCTGCGCCGCTACCAGAAGGCCGCCGCCAGCGAGCCCGACGCCCACGGCGGCGCCCGCTTCGCCGGCTGGCACTTCGACATCGGCCGGCTCACCCTCACCTCCGACGACGGGCGCGAGGTCAGCCTCTCGGCCGCCGAGGCCGCGCTGCTGCAGAGCCTGCTCAAGCGCCCCAACAAGATCCTCACCCGCGAGCAGCTGATCGGCGAGCGCGAGCTCGACCCCTTCGACCGCAGCATCGACGTGCGCATCTCGCGCCTGCGCCGCAAGCTCGAGGACGACCCGCAGGACCCGAAGATCATCAAGACCGTCTACGGCGCCGGCTACCTGCTGTGCGGAACGGTGGAGTGGGTGACAGGGTGATCGGGCGCAGGCAACAGGAAACGGGCAGCAGGGCGTGGGCCGACACTTTGCCCACGCTGTTCGCCCCCCGGTAAAATCCGGGTTCTTACAAAGAGGGAGCACTAAACATGACCAGACCATTCAAGATCCTCGGCGTGCAGCAGATCGCCATCGGCGGCCCGTCGAAAGACCGCCTGCGCACCCTGTGGGTCGACATGTTCGGCCTCGAAGTCACCGGCAACTTCGTCTCCGAGCGCGAGAACGTGAACGAGGACATCACCGCCATGGGCAAGGGCCCGTTCAAGGTCGAGGTCGACCTGATGCAGCCCCTCGACCCCGAGAAGAAGCCCGCCGTGCACACCACCCCGCTCAACCACGTCGGCCTGTGGGTGGACGACCTGCCCAAGTGCGTCGAATGGCTCAGCGCCAACGGCGTGCGCTTTGCGCCGGGCGGCATCCGCAAGGGCGCCGCGGGCTTCGACATCACCTTCCTGCACCCCAAGGGCAACGAAGAGTTCCCGATCGGCGGCGAAGGCGTGCTGATCGAGCTCGTGCAGGCGCCGCCGGAGGTGGTGGACGCCTTCGCCAAGCTCGCCGGCTGAACCCACAGGGCCCGGCACCTTGCCAAACCCCCGGCCCGGCCGGGGGTTTTCATTTGCGCAGAGCCTTGCCGCTGCCCACGGCACCGCCTTTAATTGAATTGAGACCAGGATCCGTTCAACACCGAAAGGCGTGCCATGACCACCTTCTTCTGGGTTCCCTTCGACGACTCCGACTGGAACCACGACGTTTACTGCCGGAGCATCCCCGCCCACGGCAAGATCCTGCCCCACGCCGACGGCAGCGTCGGCTTCGTGGGGCACGAGAACGTCAGCTGGAGCCAGGTCCAGGCCAACGACACCCTGGTGCTCGCGGCCCACGGGAAAAAATGGTCCACCGACGAGGTCGCCTGGCGCAAGAAGGACGGCTCCGTCGTCCAGTGGTCGGCCACCGTCTTCGCCCAGGCCATCCGCGCCTGCCTCGGCGACGGCTACGGCCAGCAGATCAGCTACCGGCTGCTGGCCTGCTTCGGCGCCAACAACATCACCCCACTGGCCCACAGCTTCGGCTCAAAGCTCGCCGCCGAAATGGGCAAGGTCGGCCTGAAGGGCAGCCTCACCGCCTACAAGGGCGCCACCGGGATGGACGCCAACCTCGGCAAGCAGATCGGCAGCAGCCGGATCACCTGCGCCCTGTCGGTGCTGCGCCACCTGGGCACCCTGGTCGGCAGCCACCCGACCGACGACGCCAGCGAGGTGTGGCAGCTCTGAACCTCGCCACGACGCCCGACAACCCCGCTGCGTTCGCGCACCGGGGCTACCGACGGCCGGCGATTACAGCCCGCCGCGCCCCTGGAAGGTGTTGCAGGCCGCCAGCTGGCCGGCATCCATCCCGCGCTTGAACCAGCGCATGCGCTGCTCGGCCGAACCGTGGGTGAAGCTGTCGGGCACCGCGTAGCCCTGGGCCTGCTTCTGCAGCGTGTCGTCGCCGATCGCCGAGGCCGCGCGCAGCGCCTCCTCCACGTCGCCGGCCTCGAGGATGCCGCGGGCCGCGTCGGCGTTCTTCGCCCACACCCCGGCCAGGCAGTCGGCCTGCAGCTCGAGGCGCACCGACAGCTCGTTGGCCTGGCGCTCGCCGGCCCGCTGGCGTGCCGCCTGCACCTTCTCCGAGATGCCCAGCAGGTTCTGCACGTGGTGGCCCACCTCATGGGCGATCACATAGGCCTGGGCGAAGTCGCCCGGCGCGTTGAAGCGGTTCTTGAGCTCCTGGTAGAAGGCCAGATCGATATACACCTTCTGGTCGGCCGGGCAGTAGAACGGCCCCATCGCCGCCTGCCCGACGCCGCAGGCAGTACGTGTCGCGCCGGTGAACAGCACCAGGGTCGGCTCGACATACTGCTGGCCGTTCTGGCGGAAGATCGCCTGCCAGGTGTCCTCGGTCTCGGCCAGCACGTGGCGCACGAACCTGCTCTCGGCGTCGTTGGCCGGCGCCGCGGCCGGACGGCCCTGCTCCACCCGCGACGGCGCCACCGCCGTCTGGTTGAGCACCACGCTCGGATCGACCCCGAAATACATCGCCACCAGCGCCAGCACGATGGTGCCGAGGCCGATGCTGCGCCCGCCGACCGGCAGGCCACCGCCCCCGCCGCCGCGGCGGTCCTCGACGTTGCTGCTTTCCCGGCTGTTGTCGAAACGCATGAAAGATCCTTTCGCTGAAGAGTCGGCCCGGGCACGGCGGCCCGCCACAGCGCGGAGTGTGAATCAAAACCCGGGCTTCATGTTTGCCGCCATCGCCGGCAGCCGCCCCGGGGGAAATCACCCGACATAAGCCCGGAGCCGATGTTTTTTGCGCCGCAACATTTCCCTTGTGCTGCCGGAGCATTATCGTTATAGTCCGCGGTCCGGTGCAAAGCGGTCCGCACCGAGTCAGATCGTCCCTAGCCTTCTTATCTCCCGTATTCGACGTGAGGTTGTCCTGATCGGTTAGTGCCGATATGCCAGTCAGGCAGCCATATTGTCGCGCGCAGCGTTGCGCCGCGACGCGTTGCCGTTTTTTCTTCGCGGGCACCGCATCCGCAATACCAGATAAGGAAGCGAAATGGATTTCGCCACCCTCGGTCTTTCCGAGCACATCGTCAAAGCCGTCAACGACGCCGGCTACACCGCCCCCACCCCCGTTCAGCTGGCCGCCATCCCCGCCGCCCTCGCCGGCAAGGATCTCGTCGTCTCGAGCCAGACCGGCTCCGGCAAGACCGCCGCCTTCATGCTGCCCTCGCTGCAGCGCCTGACCACCGAACCCACCATCAAGGCCCGCGGCCCCCGCGTGCTGGTGCTCACCCCGACCCGCGAACTGGCCGTCCAGGTCACCGACGCCTGCAAGGGCTACGGCAAGCACCTGCGCCACGCCAAGGCCGTCAGCGTCGTCGGCGGCATGCCCTACCCGGTGCAGAACAAGCTGCTGTCCAGCCCCTATGAAATCCTGGTGGCCACCCCCGGCCGCCTGATGGACCAGATGAACAGCGGCCGCATCGACTTCGCCCGCCTCGAGATCCTGATCCTCGACGAAGCCGACCGCATGCTCGACATGGGCTTCGTCGACGACATCGAGGCCATCGTCGCCAAGCTGCCGGCCAACCGCCAGACCCTGTTCTTCTCGGCCACTCTCGACGGCCAGGTCGCGCGCATGATGCAGCGCCTCCTGAAGGACCCCGAGCGCATCGAGATCGCCTCCGCCCAGACCCGCCACGAGAACATCGAGCAGCGCCTGCTGGTGGCCGACGACATCAGCCACAAGAACCGCCTCCTCGACGGCCTGCTGCGCGACGTGGGGGTCGAACAGGCCATCGTGTTCACCGCCACCAAGCGTGACGCCGATGCCCTCACGATGAACCTCGAGAGCCAGGGCCACTCGGTGGCCGCCCTCCACGGCGACATGAACCAGCGCATGCGCACCCGCACCCTCGACCAGCTGCGTCGTGGCCACGTGCGCGTGCTGATCGCCACCGACGTCGCCGCCCGCGGCATCGACGTGCGCAGCATCAGCCACGTCATCAACTACGACCTGCCCAAGGTTGCCGCCGACTACGTGCACCGCATCGGCCGCACCGGCCGCGGCGGCTCCAGCGGCATCGCCATCAGCCTGGCCGAGCGCCGCGACGTGCGCCTGCTGCGCGCCATCGAGCGCTACACCCGCCAGCCGCTGGCCGTGCACACCCTGCCCGGCCTCGAGCCGCGCAGCACGATGCCCGCCGACGACCGCCGCCCCGGCGG
>JAKLLM010000131.1 GCA_023150125.1 Zoogloea sp. | reverse complement strand
GCGGCAATCAGGGTCGCCAGATAATTGCCCACCGTGAGCGTGGCGCCGATCTGCAGCGGGCCGAAGTCGGTCTGGCGGGCCAGCATCGATTCGATCTCGCGGGCGTGCTCGATCAGCTGGACGGCGTGGGGCAGCAGCACGTGGCCGGCTTCGTTGAGGCGCAGGGCCTTGCCGATGCGGTCGAAGAGCTGGGTGTCGAACTGACGCTCCAGCTCGCCCAGGGCGGTGCTGGTGGCCGACTGGGACAGGGCCAGCGCGTCAGCGGCGCGGGAGACGCTCTCGTGGCGGGCCACGGCGATGAAGATTTCCAGCTGGCGCAGGGTGTAACGCATCGGTTTTTATCTAATTTATAGAAGAACTATATTAATACAATCCATTCTATGGATTATTCGCCGCTTTAAAATCGCGCCATCAAGTTCATTCTTCAAGGCACGACCATGAGCAAACTGAGTACCCAGACCGTCATTGATGTCCGCCACTGGAACGATTCGTTGTTCAGCTTCAAGGTGACCCGCGACGCCGGGCTGCGCTTCGAGAACGGCCAGTTCGTGATGATCGGCCTGGAGGTTGAGGGCCGGCCCCTGACCCGTGCCTACAGCATCGCCAGCCCCAACTACGAGGAGCATCTGGAGTTCTTCAGCATCAAGGTGCAGAACGGCCCGCTCACCTCGCGCCTGCAGCACCTGCAGCCGGGCGACCCGATCGTGGTGAGCAAGAAGCCCACCGGCACCCTGGTGCTCCACGATCTGCTGCCGGGACGCAACCTGTATCTGTTTTCCACCGGCACCGGCCTCGCGCCTTTCATGAGCGTCATCCAGGACCCGGAAACCTACGAGCGCTTCGAAAAGGTGGTGCTGCTCCACGGTGTGCGCTATGTGTCCGAGCTGGCCTACAGCGAGTTCATCGAACAGGCGCTGCCGCAAAATGAATTCTTCGGCGAACAGGTGCGCGAGCAGCTTGTTTATTACCCCACCGTCACCCGTGAGCCCTTCCGCAACCAGGGCCGCGTCACCGACCTGGTGGAAAGCGGCAAGCTCTTCGAAGACATCGGCCTGCCGCCCCTCGATCCGGCGCTGGACCGGGCGATGATCTGCGGCAGCCCGGCCATGCTCGACGACTGCTGCAAGATGCTCGACGCCCGCGGCTTCAAGATCTCGCCCCACATCGGCGCGCCGGGCGATTACGTGATCGAGCGGGCCTTCGTCGAAAAATAAGCGCCCCCCGCGCAGGAGGCGCCCTTACTTCCCGGGCTTCTCCTGCAGGCGCTCCAACATCTTGTGCACCGCGGCCATCTGCGGGCCGCCCTTGGTGGCGTAGTCGACCGCGCTGTAGCCCCACCAGTCCCAGCAGCCCTTCGGGTTGAGTACCCAGCGGTAGGAGCCGGCCGCCCAGCCGTTGCGGGCAATGGTCTGCGGGTAGAGCACGATCAGCCGGTTGGCCTCGGCCCAGGGGTTGTAGCCGGCGCCTTCCACGAAGCGCCGGCCGACCTGGTCCTCGCTCTGCCGGCAGCCGTGGAAGGCCACATGCACCCGGCAGCCGCCGCCCCGGCAGGCGGACGGCACATAAACAAAGCCCTGCTCGGCCATGCTGATGTCGGCCGGCAGCCCGCTGATGAAGGGCCGCTGGTCGAAGGCCTGGAGCGATGCGGGCTCGGCGGCCCGCGCGGGTTCGAGCTTGCCGAGCAGGTGGCGGAGCAGCTCGCCGGGCGCGTCGAAGTCGCCGCAGCGGTTGATGTAGGGCGGCTCGGATGTGTTGCAGGCGTTGGGCTTGCCGTCGGCTACCGAGATCATCGCGTGGCCGGCGTCGGGCAGGCTCACCCGGCGCAGCGCATCGGCGGGCACCCACTGCTGGTAGAAGGCTTCCAGAGCATCCATCACCGGCGGCTCGACGGTACGGTCGGCCCCGCCGCCCAGCATCCACACCCGGTCGTCGGCGAGGCCTTCGGGCGGGTCGATGAGGCCCAGGCGGGCGCGGGATTCCATGCGCGGCCGGATCTCGGCGGGCTTGGGCGGCGCGGCCCAGGCCGAGGGCGACATGCAGTGGTTGAGCGCCCGGATGCTGCTGCCTTCCGCGCAATCATAGGGGCCGGCGGCGATGATGCCGGCACCACGCACCTGCCTGGAAAAGGCCACCTGGTACTGCACTGCCATGTAGCCGCCGGACGAGATGCCCGACACCGTCAGGCTGGCGCCGTCGGCGCCGAGCCCGTGCAAAGGCGGCGCGGCCAGGCCAGGCAAGGCGCCAGCCAGCGCGGCAAACATCATCAGTGTCTTGGCTTTCATCGTCAGTACCCCAGTAATTTCCAAAGCACGCCCCCGCCGGCGCAGAGCCCGAGGGCGCCGAAGGCCAGCGCGCCCACCGTGAAGCCCTTCGCCCGCAGGGCCGGCTCCCGCGCGTAGGCGACGGCATACCAGACGCGCCCCGCCAGCCACACGCCGCCCAGGCCGGCTGCAACCACGTCGCTCACGTAGGCCGCGCATATCCACAGGCAGGGCAAGGTCATGATGGCCCATTCGAGGGTGTTCATCTGCACCCGGTAGAGGCGCTCGAAGGCCGGGTGGCCGCTCACCGCCGGCGCCTCGATGCCGTAGCGGTGGCGCCCCTTGCCCACCGCGAAGGCGGTGCCGAACATGAGCAGGGCGATCAGCAGGGTGACCCCTGCCGTCAGGGGGGACGTGGACAACATGGTGCGCGCGCTTTCGTCGGGCTGAAAGCCATAGCTTACCGGGCATCGCTGCAATTTGGCCCGCCTTGCGCCGGGATGCGGGCCAAGTCGCCGTAGAATCGGGCGCTCTCCCACCTTACATCGCCGGCCCCGCCGGATTCCATGCTCCGTCTTCTCATCGAACTCCTGGCGCCCTACCGCCGCCGTGTGATCCTGGCCCTCGTGGCCCTGGTGGTGGCCGCGGCGGCGATGCTGGCGGTCGGCCAGGGCCTGCGTGCCGTCATCGACAAGGGCTTCTCGGCGGGCGACCCGGCCTGGCTGGACCGCACCCTGGCGGCGATGGCCGGGGTGATCCTGCTGCTCGCCCTGGCCACCTACGTCCGCTTCTACAACGTGTCGTGGCTGGGGGAGCGGGTCACGGCCGACCTGCGGCGGCGGGTCTTCGACCACCTGCTCACGCTGCCGCCGTCGTGGTTCGAGGCCGGGCGCACCGGCGAGGTGATCACCCGCCTCACCGCCGACACCACGCAGATCGAGAACGTGATCGGCTCCAGCCTGTCGATCGCGCTGCGCAACGCCCTGCTGCTGGTGGGCGGGCTGGTGATGCTGTTCACCACCAGCCTCAAGCTCAGCCTGCTCACGGTGGGCGGCGTGCCCCTGGTGGTGACCCCGATCATCATCTTCGGCCGGCGGGTGCGCGCCCTGGCCCGGGCCAGCCAGGAGCGGGTGGCCGAGCTCGGCGGGCGGATCGACGAAACTATCCACGAGATCCGCATCGTCCAGGCCTACGGCCACGAGGCGGCCGACCGGCGGGCCTTCGGCGAGCTGGTCGAGCAGAGCTTCGCCACCGCCCGCCAGCGCGTGGCCAACCGGGCGCTGCTGGTGGCCTGCGTGCTGGTGCTGGTGTTCGGCGCGATCGCCTTCATCCTGTGGGTCGGCGGCCACGACGTGCTGGCGGGCGAGCTGTCCGCCGGGCAGCTGTCGGCCTTCGTCTTCTATGCGGCCATCGTCGCGGCTAGCGTGGGCGCCTTGTCGGAGGTCTGGGGCGATCTGCAGCGGGCCACCGGCGCCACCGAGAGGCTGATGGAGATCCTCGCCACCCGTCCGGCCATCCGGGCACCGGCACAGCCTGCCCCGCTGCCCGAGCCGGCGCGCGAGGCGATCGACTTCGAGCGGGTGAGCTTCCGCTACCCGTCCCGGCCCGATGTGCCGGCGCTGGCCGACTTCGATCTGTCGGTCGCGCCCGGTGAGACGGTGGCCCTGGTCGGGCCGTCCGGTGCGGGCAAGACCACGGTGTTCCAGCTCTTGCTGCGCTTCTACGACCCGGAGGCGGGGGTGGTGCGCCTCGACGGCCTGCCCCTCGCCGCAGCCGACCCGCAGGCCCTGCGCCGGCGCATCGCGCTGGTGTCCCAGGAGGCGGTGATCTTCGCCGCCAGCGTGGCCGAGAACGTGCGCTATGCCCGCCCCGACGCCAGCCTCGACGAGGTGCGCGCGGCCTGCGTGGCGGCCTTTGCCGACGAGTTCATCGAGCGCCTGCCCGAGGGCTACGACACCGACCTCGGCGAACGGGGCGTGCGGCTTTCCGGCGGCCAGCGCCAGCGCATCGCGATCGCCCGGGCGATCCTGGCCGACCGGCCGGTGCTGCTGCTGGACGAGGCCACCTCGGCCCTGGATGCCGAGAGCGAGAGGATGGTGCAGACGGCCCTGGAGGCCCTGATGCGGGGGCGCACGACCCTCGTCATCGCCCATCGCCTGGCCACCGTGCAGCGGGCCGACCGCATCGTGGTGCTGGACGGCGGCCGGGTGGTCCAGCAAGGGCATCACCAGGCGTTGGTCGCCGCGGACGGGCTTTACGCACGCCTCGCCCGTCTTCAGTTTGCCACCTGAAATGGGGCGGGCCCGTGCCAAGTAATTCCTCCCCGGGGCGCGAAATCCGCCGGCTTCGGAGGTGCCGGGGCGCGTGTGTGATTTTCTTCGCACGGCCCCGGGGGGAGAGGCGCCTCAGAATAGGCGCAATGAATAAACAACGCGCCCTCGCCGTACCACTGCTGGCCACCCCGACAGACCCTGTCGGCGGAGCGTACGCTCGCTCCAGCTACACGGTCGAGAGCGCCGACCCGATCCGCCACGAGCGGGCGCTGCGGCTCCTCATCGAGCGGATGTACGGCTGGCGGGGCCTCAGCCTGGTGGAGAGCGTGGTCGCCACCAACAGCCCGGATCGCATCACCCTGGTGGCCTCCGAGAACGGCGAGGTGTGCGGCACGATGACCCTCGGGCTCGACGGCGAGAAGGGCATGTTCGCCGACACCCTTTACCCCGCCGAACTGGCTGCCCTGCGCAGCCGGGGCGCCCGCCTGTGCGAGCTGACCCGGCTGGCCATGGACACCCGCCACAACTCGCGGGAGGTGCTCGGCGCCTTGATCCATCTGGTTTATATCCACGCTCGCCTCATCCATCGGGCCACCGACGCGGTCATCGAAGTTCACCCGCGTCACGCCCCCTTCTACCGCCGCATGCTCGGCTTCCGGCTCATAGGCGAGGAACGGATCTGCCCGCGGGTGGATGCCCCGGCGGTGCTGATGCACCTCGAGCTCGGCCACATGGACGACCAGATCGCCCGCTTCGGCGGCACCGCCGACCCCCAGGCACGCACCCTGTACCCCTACTTCATGTCGCGTGAGGTGCAGGACTCCATCCTCGGCACGCTCGTCGCCGCCCATTAGCGCCGCCACAGGCGCACACCTCCCCGCATGGCCGCGCCAAGTGGGGTAAAGTTGCGCCTTCGATTTTTGCCTCCCCGGAAAGTACCCCCATGGCCCAATACGTCATGTCCATGCTGCGCGTCAGCAAGGTTGTCCCGCCCAAGCGGCAGATCATCAAGGACATCTCCCTGTCCTTCTTCCCCGGCGCCAAGATCGGCCTGCTCGGCCTCAACGGCGCCGGCAAGTCCACGGTGCTGCGCATCATGGCCGGCGTCGAGAAGGAATACGACGGCGAGGTGCAGTGGCAGCCCAACATGTCCATCGGCTACCTGCCCCAGGAGCCCAGGCTCGACGCCGACAAGACCGTCCGCGAAGAGGTCGAGTCCGGCCTCGGCGAGGTGATGGAGGCCAAGCAGAAGCTCGAGGAGGTCTACGCCGCCTACGCCGAGCCCGACGCCGACTTCGACAAGCTGGCCGAGCTGCAGGCGAAGTACGAAAACATCATCGCCACCAGCGGTGCCGACATCGAAACCCAGCTCGAGATCGCCGCCGACGCCCTGCGCCTGCCGCCCTGGGATGCCAAGATCGGTCCGCTCTCCGGCGGTGAGAAGCGCCGCGTGGCGCTCTGCAAGCTGCTGCTGTCGCGCCCCGACATGCTGCTGCTCGATGAGCCCACCAACCACCTCGACGCCGAATCCGTCGACTGGCTCGAGCAGTTCCTGTGCCGCTTCCCGGGCACCGTGGTGGCCGTCACCCACGACCGCTACTTCCTCGACAACGCCGCCGAGTGGATCCTCGAACTAGACCGCGGCCAGGGCATCCCCTGGAAGGGCAACTACTCCAGCTGGCTCGAGCAAAAAGAGGCCCGCCTGGAGCAGGAAGCCAAGCAGGAAGGCGCCCGCATGAAGGCGATGAAGCAGGAACTCGAATGGGTGCGTTCCAACCCCAAGGCCCGCCAGGCCAAGAGCAAGGCGCGCCTGGCCCGCTACGAGGAAATGTCCAGCGTCGAATACCAGAAGCGCAACGAAACCCAGGAGATCTTCATCCCGGTGGGCGAGCGCCTGGGCGACAAGGTCATCGAGTTTGCCGACGTCACCAAGGGCTTCGGCGACAAGCTGCTGATGGACAAGGTCAATTTCAGCATCCCGCCGGGCGCCATCGTCGGCATCATCGGCCCCAACGGCGCCGGTAAGTCGACCCTGTTCAAGATGATCACCGGCCAGGACAAGCCCGATTCGGGCAGCGTGGTGATCGGCCCGACGGTCAAGATCGCCTACGTCGACCAGTCCCGCGACTGCCTCGACGGCAGCAAGACGGTGTTCGACGAGCTTGCTGGCGGCGCCGACATCCTCACCATCGGCAAGTCCGAGATCCCGAGCCGCGCGTATATCGGCCGCTTCAACTTCAAGGGCGGGGACCAGCAGAAGCTGGTGGGCAACCTGTCGGGCGGCGAGCGTGGCCGCCTCCACCTGGCCAAGACGCTGATGGCCGGCGGCAACGTGCTGCTTCTCGACGAACCGTCCAACGACCTCGACGTGGAAACCCTGCGGGCGCTCGAAGACGCGCTGCTCGAATTCGCCGGCTGCGCGCTGATCATCTCCCACGACCGCTGGTTCCTCGACCGCATCTGCACCCACATCCTGGCCGCCGAGGGCGAGTCCCAATGGACCTTCTTTGCCGGCAACTACCAGGAATACGAGGAAGACAAGCGGAAACGCCTGGGTGAGGAAGGCGCCAAGCCCAAGCGTATCCGCTACAAGCCCATCGCCCGCTGAACAGCGCAGGCCACAATGTAATCAGGGCCCTTCGCCGACGGTGGTCGCGAAGGGCCTTTCCATTTCAGCCGCCAGCGCCCTGCCCGGAGTCGGGCGTAGGGCGCCTGCGAGAACCGACGAAGAGTGCACCCGACAATGAAATTCACCCAGATCCCCCTCGGCACCCGATTCGAATTCGAAGGCAAGATCTTCAGCAAGACGGGCCCCATGACAGCCAGCGCCGAAGACGGCAGCGGCCAGCGCCTGATCCCCCGCTACGCGGTATTGAAGCCTGCAGATGGCGTGATGCCCGCCGTCGAGGCGGCACCTGCCCGGCACGTGGACGAGGCCCGTGTCCTCGCCGCGTTTGACAGCTTCTATGGCTGTTGCCTGCGTCTGGTGGATGATTTTTCGAAGGCTGAGCTTGAGGCGGCCCGGCAGCGTTTTCTGGCGGCGATCCAGGCGCAGAAATGAAAAAAGCCGGCTAAGCCGGCTTTTCTTTCAATGCACATGCTCTGAGGCGAACATGATTTTTGGTGCCTTGGGCGAGACTCGAACTCGCACGACTTGCGTCACTACCCCCTCAAGATAGCGTGTCTACCAATTTCACCACCAAGGCACTTGGTGCGAAGGAGGCGAACTATACATTGCCTTTTTACCTTCGTCAAGATCTAAATGAAAATCATTCAAACCTTGTTACTACTCACAAAAAATCGCACCCTTAATGGCTCGGGCGATCTCATTGTGTCCCGCCCAGGCCGGCCGCCATCTGGCGCGCCAGCCGGAACAGTCAAGATCAGGCCGCAGCAGCAGCGCCCATCGCCTTGATGGCGGAGGACAGACGGCTCTTGTGGCGGGCAGCCTTGTTCTTGTGGATGATCTTCTTGTCAGCGATGCTGTCGATCGTGCGCTGGGAAGCGACGAAGACTTGCTGGGCGACTTGCTTGTCACCACCGACGACCGCCTTGCGAACAGCCTTGATGGCGGTACGCAGACGCGAACGCAGGCTCATGTTGAGGGCGCGGGCCTTGACTGCTTGACGGGCGCGCTTACGGGCTTGTGCCGAGTTGGCCATCTTGTAATAGTCCTGAAAGAAATGCAGTAAAGCGCAAGATTTTAAAGGGAAACCTTTTTCTCTTGCAAGCCCTTTATTGCCTTTTTACGCAAATCCGGTGCAATTGAAATCACTGCCCCATATCTGGCGAGCCTTTGCTTGCGGAAATGTGCGGTCTTTCCAGCCGGCTGCTTGCCGACGAACGATACGACATGGCGTTGTATTTCGTGCCCCCGAAGCCTAATATTATTGGTGCCGATCCAGCCTGCAGCCGTTCCCTTTCGGAGCCCGATCCGACATGAATGACAGCGCCCCGCCCTGCGCCGACGATAGCAGCCTCGCCTCGCGTCTGGCTGTGCTTTCCACCGAGCACCGGGATCTCGATGCCATCATCGCCCAGATCACCATGGCGCCCCC
>JAKLLM010000130.1:7622-20160 GCA_023150125.1 Zoogloea sp. | reverse complement strand
GCGCGCCCCGCTCGATGGTGCCGACGGCGAGATGGCCGACTTCGCCTTTTTGCTCGAATGCGTGCATGACATCCCCGGCATCGAGCGCATCCGCTACACCACCTCCCACCCCCGCGAGATGACCCAGCGCGTGGTGGATGCCTACGCCAGGCTGCCCAAGCTGGTGTCGCACCTGCACCTGCCGGTGCAGGCCGGCTCCGACCGGGTGCTGGCGGCGATGAAGCGCGGCTATACGATCCTCGAATACAAGTCGCTGGTGCGCAAGCTGCGCGCGGCGCGGCCCGACATCTCCCTGTCGTCGGATTTCATCGTCGGCTTCCCGGGCGAGACCGAGGCCGATTTCGAGGCGACCATGAAGCTCATCGAGGAGCTGGGTTTCGACACCTCCTTCAGCTTTGTGTACAGCTCACGCCCCGGCACGCCGGCCGCCGACCTGCCCGACGACACGCCCCAGGACGTCAAGCTGGCCCGCCTGGCGCGCCTGCAGAAGCGCATCGAGGCCCACGCGGCCACGATCAGCGCGGGCATGGTCGGCTCGGTGCAGCGCATCCTCGTCGAAGGCCCGTCCAAGAAAGACCCCAACGAGCTGGCCGGCCGCACCGACAACAACCGGGTGGTCAACTTTGCCGGCAACCCGCGCCTGGTGGGCCATTTTGTCGACGTGAACATCGTCTCCGCGCTGCCCCATTCGCTGCGCGGCGAGATCGTCACCCGCGACTGATGGCTGGCCGAATGCGCGCTGCGACTTCCCCGACGGCTGCCGCTCTGGCAGCATGTGGCCGATGAAACCGATAGAGATCACGCTGCATCCCGTCGACAACCTGCGCCTCGCCAACCTGTGCGGCGCGATCGACGAAAACATCCGCCAGATCGAGACCGCCTTCGACGTGACGATCGCCCGCCGGGGCGAGCGCTTCACGGTGCATGGCGAGCCGGCCCAGGGCCATGCCGCGGCGCGGGCGCTGCGCCATTTCTACGACAAGTCGGAGGCGGCGCTGTCGGTGGACGACATCCAGCTCGGCCTCATCGAGCTGTCCAACCTGGCCAGCGCCAGCCCTGCGGCGCCGGTGCTGCTCACCCGCAAGGCCGAGCTCCACGGGCGCACGCCGCGGCAGGTGGATTACCTGCGGCAGATCCAGGAGCACGACATCACCTTCGGCGTCGGCCCGGCCGGCACCGGCAAGACGTATCTGGCGGTGGCGAGCGCCGTGGATGCCTTCGAGCGCGAGCACGTCGAGCGCATCGTGCTCACCCGCCCGGCGGTCGAGGCGGGCGAGCGCCTGGGCTTCCTGCCCGGCGACCTGGCCCAGAAGGTCGACCCCTACCTGCGCCCGCTCTACGACGCGCTCTACGACCTGATGGGCTTCGACCGGGTCACCAAGCTCTTCGAGCGCGGCTGCATCGAGATCGCCCCGCTGGCCTTCATGCGCGGGCGCACGCTGTCGCGGGCCTTCATCATCCTCGACGAAGCGCAGAACACCTCGCCGGAGCAGATGAAGATGTTCCTCACCCGCATCGGCATCGGCTCGCGGGCGGTGATCACCGGCGACCTCACCCAGGTCGACCTGCCCCGCGGCCAGAAGAGCGGCCTCGGCGAGGCGGTGCAGGTGCTCGCCGACGTGCGTGGTGTGGCCTTCACCCAGTTCCTGAAGGAAGACGTGGTGCGTCACCCGTTGGTGGCACGCATCGTCGCCGCCTACGAAACCCATTCCCAGCGCAACCAGCAGCAGCAAAGCCAGCAATGACTGAAACCAAGCTCCCCCGTCGTCTCGACCTCTCGGTGCAATACGCCTGTAACCGTGACGGCGTACCCTGCCGCGCTGATTTCCGACGCTGGCTGCGGGCCGCCGAGCCGGGCGCGGCGCGCATCACGGTGCGCCTGGTGGACGAAGCCGAGGGGCGCGAGCTCAACCGCGACTACCGCGGCAAGGATTACGCCACCAACGTGCTCACCTTCGCCTACGATGAAGGCGAGGACATGCCCCTGCCCGAAGGCCTGCCCCTGATGGGCGACCTGGTGCTGTGCCGGCAGGTCGTAGAGCGCGAGGCGGCGGAGCAGGGCAAGGCGCTGGACGCCCATTACGCCCATTTATCCGTGCATGGTATGCTGCATTTGCAGGGCTTCGACCACGAGGACGACGCCGAAGCCGAAGAAATGGAGGCCCGGGAGCGCGAGATCCTCGCTGCGCTGGGCTACCCCGACCCGTACGCGGGAGAACGCTGACATGGTGGGGTGAGCAATGCGCCATGGGCGATGAGGCTTCCGCGAGGGGGCGCCATCGCCCATGGCCCATTTCTCATCCACCCTTTTTATGGAACCCTCCAGTAGCAAGCCGTCCCTGCTCGAACGTCTGNNNNGTCCGCCCTGCTCAGCCGGGAGCCGGAAGACCGTGAGGAGCTGCTGCACCTGCTCCATTCCGCCCACGACCGCAATCTTTTTGACGCGGACGCGCTGGCGATCATCGAGGGCGCCCTCCAGGTGTCCGACATGCAGGTGCGGGACGTGATGGTTCCCCGCGCGCAGATCGACGTGGTGAACATCGAAGATTCCATCGAGGATCTCACCCGTTTCGTCATCTCCGCCGCCCATTCCCGCTTTCCCGTCATCGGCGAGAGCAAGGACGACGTGATCGGCATCCTGCTCGCCAAGGATCTGCTGCGGGTGTTTGCCGGCGAAGCCTTCAACCTGCGCGAAATGCTGCGTCCGGCGGTGTTCGTGCCCGAATCCAAGCGCCTCAACGTGCTGCTGCGGGATTTCCGCGTCAGCCGCAACCACATGGCCATCGTCGTCGACGAATACGGCGGCGTGGCGGGGCTGGTGACCATCGAGGACGTGCTCGAGCAGATCGTCGGCGACATCGAGGACGAATACGACTTCGACGAGGCCGCCGACAACATCCGCCTCGACCAGGCCGGGCGCTACCGCGTGAAGGCCAGCACCGAGATCGAGGATTTCAACGAGGCCTTCGGCACCGAGTTCAGCGATTCCGAATACGACACCGTCGGCGGCCTGCTGATCCGCAAGCTCGGCCGCCTGCCCAAGCGCAGCGAGATCGTCGAGCTCGCCGGGCTGCGCTTCCAGGTGCTGCGCGCCGACAGCCGGCGCGTCTATTCGCTGCTCGTCGAGCGCCTCCCCGAGGCCGAGCCGGTCGGCGGCTGATGGGCTGGCGTCACAAGGGCGTCGCCTTCCTGGCGGGGGGCGCGTCGGTGCTGGCCTACGCACCCTTCGGGCTGTTTCCTGTCGCGGCCATCGCATTGGGCCTGCTGTTCTGGCTGCTCGGGCCGGGCGCGCCGGAGGCGCTCCGTTCGGCCAGCCCGGGCCGGCGCGCGCGCGGTGGCTTCGGCATCGGCTTCGCGTGGGGGCTTGGTGCGATGCTGGCCGGGGTTTCGTGGCTGTACGTCGCCCTCCACCGCTTCGGCGGCATGCCGATGCCGCTGGCGGCGCTGGCGGTGCTGCTGTTCTGCGCCTTCATGGGGGCTTTCGCCGGGCTCTCGGGGGCGCTCTTCGGTGCCCTGCGCCAGGGCCGGGCGGGGCGTGATGCGCTGCTCTTCGCCGCGGCCTGGCTGGCGGGCGAGTGGGTGCGCGGCTGGGCCTTCACCGGTTTCCCGTGGCTGGCGAGCGGCTACAGCCAGAGCCCGCCGAGCCCGCTGGCGGGGTTCGCGCCGGTGTTCGGGGTGTTCGGCGTCGGCGGCTTGCTGGCGGCGGTGGCGGCGCTGGCCGTGGCGGCGGCTTGCATGCGCAACTGGCGCCCGGCGCTCGTCGCGCTGCTGCTCGTCGCCGCCGGTGCCGGGCTGCGCCTGGTCGCCTGGACGACACCCGTGGGCGAGCCGCTGCGGGTCGCGCTGCTCCAGCCGAACATCGAGCAGAGCCTCAAGTGGCGGCCCGAGATGCTGCAGCACTGGCTGGAGGTCAACCTCACGATGGGACAACCCGGCCCCGCTGGTGGTGCTGCCCGAGACCACCATCCCGCTCCTGATCGACCACCTGCCGCCGGACTACCGCGACGCGCTCGCCCGCACGGCCGCGCAGCATGGCGGCGACGTGATCCTCGGCACCTTCACCCGCGACGCCGACGGCCACATCTTCAACGCCGCGGTGAGCCTGGGCCGCTCGCCCACGGCGTACTACGCCAAGCATCACCTGGTGCCCTTTGGCGAGTATTCGCCGCCGCTGTTCAGCTGGTTCTATGCACTGGCGAGCATCCCGATGGCCGACCAGACCCGCGGGGCGCCCCGGCAGCCGCCGATGGCCCTGGCCGGCCAGAAGGTGGCGGTCAACATCTGCTACGAGGACGTCTTTGGCGAGGAGCTGATCCGCAGCCTGCCCGAGGCGACGCTGATGCTCAACCTCTCCAACCTGGCCTGGTACGGAGATTCGCTGGCCCAGCCCCAGCACCTCCAGATCGCCCGCCTGCGCGCGCTCGAGACTGGCCGCCCGATGCTGCGCGCCACCAACACCGGCATGACCGCGCTGGTGGCGCCCGACGGCCAGGTCGAGGCGGTGCTGCCGGCCTTCGAGGCGGGCGCCCTGCATGTCGAGGTGCGCGGCTACCAGGGCCTCACGCCCTACGCCCGCTGGGGCAACTGGCCGGCGGTGGCGGCCGCGCTGGCGGTGCTCGCGGGGCACGGGTTCGCGGCCCTCCGGCGTCGCGGCTGAGTGCCGTTTTGCCGCCCTGGCGCACGCCGGGCCGGGCGTTTCGGCGGGGGCGGGGGTATCATCCGGGCTTGCTCATCTTCGAACAGGTTTCACGCCCATGCGCTCTTACCCCACCAACAGCCCGGCGGCGATTGCCCGCCTGATCGCCATGGCCATGCTCGCCGACGGCCGGCTGGACAACCGGGAAATCGACTGGATCAACCACCACGACACCGCCGCGATGGTAGGGGTCGACCGGGAAACCCTGGTCCAGGTGCTGCTCGACTGCTGCCGTGACGTGATCAGCGAGGCCGAGCAGGAGCGCGTCTTCCTGCTCGAGGAAGCGCGCCTGGCCCGCCTGGCCGACGACATCACCGACCGGGCGCTGCAGAAGGTCGCCCTGTCGGCGATGCTCATCATCGCCAAGGCCGACGGCGAGGTGAGTGACGGCGAGGGCCCGCTGCTGCGCTATCTCATGCAGCGCTGGGCGCTCAGCCTCGACGAGCTCACCGCCGCCTGATCCCTGCCCGTTTCCATCGCCGACCCAAAAAAACTATCAGACAAGGAGAAACACCATGAGCGACCAGATCAAGTATCTGCTCGACGAGTCCCGCATGCCCAAGGCCTGGTACAACATCGCCGCCGACCTGCCGGTGCCGCTGCCGCCGCCGCTGCACCCGGGCACGCTGCAACCGCTCGGGCCGTCCGATCTGGCGCCGATTTTTCCGAACGCGATCATCGCCCAGGAGATGTCCACCGAGCGCTACATCGACATCCCCGAGCCCGTCCGCGACGTGCTGTGCCAGTGGCGGCCGAGCCCGCTGTTCCGCGCCCGCCGGCTCGAGAAGCTGCTCGGCACCCCGGCCAAGATCTACTACAAGTACGAAGGCGTCTCGCCGGCCGGCAGCCACAAGCCCAACTCCGCGGTGCCCCAGGCCTGGTACAACGCCCAGGAAGGCGTCAAGCGTCTCACCACCGAAACCGGCGCCGGCCAGTGGGGCTCGTCGCTGGCCTACGCCGGCGGGCTGTACGGGCTCGACGTGACCGTCTTCCAGGTGCGCGTCTCCTACGACCAGAAGCCCTATCGCCGCGCGCTGATGGAAACCTGGGGCGCCCGCTGCATCCCGTCGCCGTCGCCCGAGACCGAATACGGCCGCGCGGTGCTGGCGCAGCACCCGGACCACATCGGCTCGCTGGGCATCGCGATCTCCGAGGCGGTCGAGGTGGCCGCCCAGCGCGACGACACCAAGTACGCCCTCGGCTCGGTGCTCAACCACGTGCTGCTGCACCAGACCATCATCGGCGAAGAGGCCATCCTGCAGATGGAGATGGCCGGCGACGACCCGGACGTGGTGATCAGCTGCGTGGGCGGCGGCTCCAACTTCGCCGGCATCGCCTTCCCCTTCATCGGCCTGGGCCTGCGTGGCGGCCCCAACGCCAAGAAGCGCCGCATCCTCGCCGTCGAGCCGTCGGCCTGCCCGTCCCTCAGCCGCGGCAAGTACGCCTATGACTTCGGTGACACCGCCCACCTCACGCCGCTGGTCAAGATGCACACCCTGGGCAGCGACTTCACCCCGCCGGGCCTCCACGCCGGTGGCCTGCGCTACCACGGCATGGCGCCGCTGGTGAGCCACGTCAAGGAGCTCGGCCTGATCGAGGCCCGCAGCGTGCATCAGACCGACTGCTTCGCGGCCGGCGTGATGTTCGCCCGCGCCGAGGGCATCGTTGCCGCGCCGGAGTGCACCCACGCCATCCGCGGCGCGATCGAAGAGGCCCTGCGCTGCAAGGCCGAGGGCAAGAGCGAGACCATCCTGTTCTGCCTGTCGGGCCACGGCCACTTCGACATGGCCTCCTACACCAACTACCTGAGCGGCAAGCTGGTGGACCAGGAGTACGACGAGAAGGAACTGGCGATGGCCCTGTCGATGCTGCCCAAGGTCGAGGCCTGGGCATAGGCGACGCGGAGCCGGCCCCCGGGCCGGCTCCGATGAGGTTCAGACCCGGAAGCGGGCGATCTGCTCCTTCAGCCCGCCGGCGATACGTTCCAGGTTGACTGCCGCCTCCGCCGCGCCGCAGATGTTGGCGCTGGTGTTTTCGACCATGTGGGAGATCTCTTCCACCTTCTGGGCGATCGAGGTGCTGGCGGCGCTCTGCTCCTGGGTCGCGTCGGCGATCTCATGGGCCCGGGCGAGGGCTTCCCGTGCGCCGCTCTCAATGGCGCCGAGGGCGTCGGAGGCCAGGCTGGCCAGCGCGATGCCCTGATCCACCTCCGGCAGGGCGGCGTTCATCGCGCTCACCGCGTTGCCGGTGTCGCCCTGGATGCCGGTGATCATCTGCTCGATCTCGGTGGTGGCCGAGGACGTGCGTTCGGCCAGCTTGCGCACCTCGTCCGCCACGACGGCGAAGCCGCGGCCCTGCTCGCCGGCCCGGGCCGCCTCGATGGCGGCGTTGAGGGCCAGCAGGTTGGTCTGCCCGGCGATCTCCTTGATCACGTTGGCGATCGACGAAACTTCGCCAATCCGCTCCTCGAGGGCGCGGATGCGCTCGGATGCGCCGATCACGGTTTCCGACATCTTGCGGATCGCCCCGACGGCTTCGCCCACCCGGTTGCTGCCTTCGGCGGCGAGGCGCATCGACTCCTGGGCGTTGCGCTCGGTTTCGCGGGCGCTGGCCGAGATGTGGCTGGAGCTGACGGTGAGTTCCTCCATCGCGGCCGCCATCGCCGCGGTGGCGTCGGACTGGCGCTCGGCGGCGTCGGCCACCTGGCTGGAGACGCGGGAGATGTGGTCGGCGTTGCCCACCAGCTGGTTGGCGCCGTCGTTGATCTCGCCGACCATCCGGCGCAGGGCGCGCATCATCGTCGAGAGGGCGCTGAGCATGCTGCCCTCACGGGTCTGGCCGACGTCGGTGGTGAGGTCGCCGTCGGCTGCCAGGCACATCACCGCAGTGGCCTTCTGCGGCTCGCCGCCGAGCTGGCCTGTGACGCTCTCGCTGATGCGCCAGCCGAACACCCCCATCAAAGTCAGCAGGGCCAGCGAGATGCCGCCCAGGATCAGCGCGATCGAGCGGAACTCACGGTCCACGTCGTCCACGTAGATGCCGGTGCCGATGACCCAGCCCCACGGTGCAAAACCGAGGGCGTAGGAGACTTTGGGCAGCGCTTCGGCGCCCCCTGCCTTGGGAAACCAGTAGTCGATGAAGCCGCCCCCCGCAGCGGCGGCCTTCACGATCTCCAGAATGATCTGCTTGCCGTTGGTGTCCTTCAGGCCGCTGGCGTCGCGCCCTTCCATCTCGGGCTTCGGGGGCAGCAGGACGTAGTGGTGGTCGGTGCCGACGACGAACAGGTAGTTGTTGCCATCGTAGCGGACGGCGCGCAGGGCCTCGGTGGCGGCCTTCCTGGCGTCCGCCTCCGGCATGCTGCCGGCCTGGGCCAGCGCGTGGAAGTGCTTGAGGATGCTGGCACCGCTCTCGACGAGGTGCTTCGTCTGCACCTTGCGGTCTTCCATCATGGTACTGCGCAGGCTGCCGAGGCTGACGGCGCACAGGGCGACCAGCCCCAACAGCATCATCCCGATCAGCAGTCGCATGCGTGTGGCGACGGCCAGGTTGGCTAACTTCATGGTGACGATTCTCCTCGACAGCCCCCCGGGGACTCCCCGCGCGCGAGGTGCCTGGCTGAAAACTGCGGTATCTTCGGGAGGTTGCTGGTTTTTTTAGTTGATTCCAGGCATTGCCAGTGTTTTCTTACGGCCTCCGCTGCCCGTTTCTTGAGTCGTCCCGTGTCTCGGGGCCTGGAACATGGGGCCGCTGCCCGCACCTGAACGTTTCCCGCGCCGCACTCGCGGACGGGCGTTCGCTGCCCGTCCAAACACAGTAAAATCACGCCTTTGCCCAAACAGCGCGGCCCGCGCCGCGGAGCATCCATGTCCGTCCAAAAACCGACTTTCCAGCAGATCATCCTGCGCCTCTCGAACTTCTGGGCCGAGCACGGCTGCACGCTGCTCCAGCCCTACGACATCGAGGTCGGCGCGGGCACCTTCCACACCGCCACCTTCCTGCGCGCGATCGGCCCCGAGCACTGGAACGCCGCCTACGTGCAGCCGTCGCGCCGCCCCAAGGACGGGCGCTACGGCGAGAACCCCAACCGCCTGCAGCACTACTACCAGTACCAGGTGGTGCTCAAGCCCTCGCCGGCCAACATCCAGGAGCTCTACATCGACAGCCTGCGCGCGCTGGGCATCGACCCGTGCGCCCACGACATCCGCTTCGTCGAGGACGACTGGGAATCCCCCACCCTCGGTGCCTGGGGTCTGGGCTGGGAGGTCTGGCTGGACGGCATGGAGGTCACCCAGTTCACCTATTTCCAGGAGGTCGGCTCGCTCAGCTGCAAGCCGGTGCTCGGCGAGATCACCTACGGCCTCGAGCGCCTGGCGATGTACCTGCAGGGCGTCGAGAACGTCTACGACCTGGTGTGGTCGATCGGCCCCGACGGCACGCCGGTCACCTACGGCAACGTCTATCACCAGAACGAAGTCGAGCAATCCACCTACAACTTCGAGCACTCCAACGTCGACTGGCTGTTCCGCCTGTTCACCGAATACGAAGGCGAGGCCAAGCGCCTGATGGCGGTGCCGCTGGTGCTGCCGGCTTTCGAGATGGTCATGAAGTGCTCCCACACCTTCAACCTGCTCGACGCCCGCGGCGCGATCTCCGTCACCGAGCGTGCCGCCTACATCGGCCGCGTGCGTGCGCTGGCCCGTGAAGTGGCCCAGGCCTATTACAACTCCCGCGAAGCCCTCGGCTTCCCGATGCTCAAGAAGGAGGCCGCGTGATGACCGGCGCGACCCTGCTCGTAGAACTGCTCACCGAAGAACTCCCGCCCAAGGCCCTGCCGAAGCTCGGCCAGGCCTTTGCCGACGGCATCGCCGCCGGCCTGCGCACGCGCGGCCTGGCTGCGGCCGATGGCGCCTTCCGCTGGTTCGCCACCCCGCGCCGCCTGGCCGTAAGCCTGGCCGGCGTGCTGCCCGAGGCCGCCGCCCGGGAAGTCACCGAGAAGATCATGCCGGTCTCCGTGGCCCTCGACGCCGCCGGCCAGCCGACCGCCGCCCTCACCAAGAAGCTCGAGGCCAAGGGCATTCCCCTGTCGGCCGTGGCGAGCTTCGAGCGCCGCATGGACGGCAAGGCCGAGGCCCTGTTCCACACCAGCACGGTGGCCGGCGCCAAGCTCGCCGAGGTGCTTGCCGGCATCGTCCAGGACGCCCTCAAGGCCCTGCCCATTCCCAAGGTGATGCGCTGGGGTGATGGCGACGCCACCTTCGTGCGCCCGGCCCACAAGCTCACGATGCTCCACGGCGCCGACGTGGTGCCGGGCAGCGTGCTCGACATCCCGTCCGGCCGCACGACCCGCGGCCACCGCTTCATGAGCCGCGGCGACATCGACATCGCAACGGCCGACGCCTACGAGCCCACGCTGCTCGCCGAGGGCAAGGTTATCCCCGATTTCGCCGAACGCCGCGCCGACATCGAGAAGCAGCTCGTCACCGAGGCCGGCCGCCAGGGCGCCACCCTGGGTGAATACGCCGACCTGCTTGACGAGGTCACCGCGCTGGTCGAGCACCCCACCGTGTACGTGGGCGAGTTCGAGGCCGAGTTCCTGGCCGTGCCGCAGGAATGCCTGATCCTCACGATGCGCGCCAACCAGAAGTACTTCCCGCTGTTCGATGCCGAGGGCAAGCTGCTCAACCGCTTCCTGATCGTCTCCAACATGCAGATGGAAGACCCCTCCAACATCATCACCGGCAACCAGCGCGTGGTGCGCCCGCGCCTGTCGGATGCGCGTTTCTTCTTCGAGCAGGACATCAAGGCCGGCCTCACCCCGCGGGTGGTCAAGCTCGGCTCGGTGGTCTATCACAACAAGCTCGGCTCCCTGGGCGACCGCGTCCAGCGCATGTCCACCGTGGCCCGCAAGATCGCCGGTCTGCTGGGCGCCGACGATAACCTGGCCAACCGCGCCGCGCTGCTCTCCAAGGCCGACCTGCTCACCGACATGGTCGGCGAGTTCCCTGAGCTGCAGGGCACCATGGGCCGCTATTACGCGCTGGCCGAAGGCGCGCTGCCGGTGGTCGCCGAGGCCATCGAACAGCACTACCGCCCGCGCTTTGCCGGCGACCTGCTGCCCGACACCAACCTCGGCCGCGCGCTGGCGCTGGCCGACAAGCTCGACTCCCTGGTCGGTTTCTTCGGCATCGGCCAGCTGCCCACCGGCGACCGCGACCCCTTCGGCCTGCGCCGCGCCGCCCTCGGCGTGCTGCGCATCCTCATGGAAAGCCCGCTGCCCCTCGACCTCGTCGCGCTGATCAACGAATCGGCAGCCAGCTTCGCGCCGGGCCTGCTCGGCAGCGAGCTGCCCGGCCCGCTGTTCGACTTCATGCTCGAGCGCCTGCGCAACCAGCTGCGCGAGGCCGGCCATGCCCAGGACGTGGTGGATGCGGTGCTGGCCCTCAAGCCCACCCGCATCGACCTGGTGGTGCCCAAGCTGCAGGCCGTGGTGGCCTTCCAGCAGCTGCCCGAGGCGGCGGCGCTGGCGGCAGCCAACAAGCGGATCGTCAACATCCTCAAGAAGGCCGACGGCGTGCTGGGCGAGCCCGACGTCGCCCTGCTGGCCGAGGATGCCGAGAAGGCGCTGTTCCACGCCATCGTCGAGGTCGCCCCGCTGGCCCGCTCCCACTTCCAGAACGAGGATTACACCGACGCCCTGCGCGTGCTGGCCGGCCTGCGCGCCGCGGTGGACCGTTTCTTCGACGAGGTGATGGTGATGGCCGAGGAGCCGCTGGTGCGTCAGAACCGCCTGGCCCTGCTCGGCCAGCTGGCCGGTCTGATGAACCAGGTGGCGGACATCTCCCGCCTGTCGGCCTGAGCCTTGGCCTCGAGAGGGTATTCCATGAAACTCATCGTGCTCGACCGGGACGGCGTCATCAACGTCGACTCCGACCAGTTCATCAAGTCGCCGGACGAATGGAAGCCGATCCCCGGCTCCCTCGAGGCCATCGCCCGGCTCAATGAATCCGGCTGGCGGGTGGTCGTCGCCTCCAACCAGTCGGGGGTCGGGCGCGGGCTGTTCGACATGGATACCCTCAACGCCATCAACGAGAAGATGACCAAGGCCATCGCCCAGGCGGGCGGGCGGCTCGACGCCATCTTCTTCTGCCCCCATCCGGCCGACTCCACCTGTGACTGCAGGAAGCCCAAGCCGGGCATGTTCCTGCAGATCGCCGAGCGTTTCAACGTGGACATGCGGGGCGTGCCGGTGGTCGGCGACAGCCTGCGCGACCTGCAGGCCGGCGTCGCGGTGGGCTGCCAGCCCTACCTGGTGCTCACCGGCAAGGGCTCCAAGACCCAGGCCGACCCGGCGCTGCCGGAAGGCACCCTCGTCTTTCCCGATCTGGCGGCCGTGGCTGCCCAGCTCTCCGCCTGAGGTTTCTCTTCGTGGTCCTGATCCGCAACCTGCTCTTCATGCTGGCCCTGGCCGTGCTCACGCCGCTGTACGCGCTGATCGCCATGGCGACCTTTCCCTTCGGGCCGAAGACCCGCCACCGCATCATCCGCGGCTGGCCCCACCTGATGGCGTGGGTGGTCAAGCACGTGCTGGGGATTCCCTATCGCCTGGTGGGGGCCGAGAACATCCCGGCCGGCCCGGCGATCGTCATGTCCAAGCACATGTCGGCGTGGGAGACCATCATGCTGCAGGACATCTTCCCGCCCATGGTCTTCGTGATGAAGCGCGAGATCCACAAGCTGCCCTTCTTCGGCTGGGGCATCGCCCAGATGCCGATGATCGCCATCGACCGCGCTGCCGGCAAGGACGCCCTGGCCCAGGTGGTGGAGCAGGGCACCGACCGGCTC
>JAKLLM010000130.1:0-7592 GCA_023150125.1 Zoogloea sp. | reverse complement strand
CTTCCCGGAAGGTACCCGGGTGGCCCCGGGCAGCCGCAAGCGCTACAAGGCCGGCGGGGCCGTGCTGGCCGCCAGGACCGGCGCGCCGGTGGTGCCGGTGGCCCACAACGCCGGTGAGTTCTGGGCGCGCAACGCCTTCCTCAAGCGTCCGGGCGAGGTGGTGGTGAGCGTCGGCCCGGCGATCGACACCCGCGGCCTGAGCGCGGAGGAGATCAACCAGCGCACCGAAGCCTGGGTCGAGGGCGAGATGCATCGCCTCTTCCCCCATCACTACAAGCATCGTCACCACGCCAAGGAGACGTCCGCGGCGTGAGTGCGGCGGCGGTCGAATCCCGCGAGATCATCCTGGCAGGGCAGCGCGTCGCCTATACCCTGCGGCGCAGCGCCCGCAAGACCCTTGGCCTGCGTATCGACCACCGCGGCCTCACCGTCGGGGTGCCGCTGCGGGTGGGCCTGCGCGAGGCGGAGGCCTTCATCCGCAGCCACGCGGGCTGGGTGCTGGAGAAGCTCCACAGCCGCCCGCCCGCGCAGCCCGTGGCGGCCTTCGAGCCGGTGGAGGGCGCGTCCGTCCCCTTCCTCGGCGAGGCCTGGCAATTGCGGCTGGGGCGTGGCAACAACCGGGTGCTGTGGCACGAACAGGGCCCCGACAAGGTGCTCGAGCTGGCCCTGCGCGCCGGCGCCGATGCGCGCCAGCTCCTGCTGCGCGGCCTGCAGCAGCGCAGCCTCGAGCTATTCACCCACCGCGTCGAGGAGTTCTGCCTGCGTCTCGGCCGGCCGATGCCGGCGGTGGGGCTCTCCAACGCCCGTACCCGCTGGGGCAGTTGCAGCAGCCGCAGCGGCATCCGCCTGCACTGGCGGCTGATCCACCTGCCCTTGCCCCTTATCGACTACGTGGTGGCCCACGAGGTAGCCCATCTGGTCGAGATGAACCACTCACCGCGCTTCTGGTCGGTGGTGGAGTCCCTTTATCCCGGGCACGTGGCCGCCCGCAGGGCCTTGCGCCAGGCGGCGGCCGATCTTCCTTCCATCTGAACCGAGGAAATTTCCATGCGTCTTCTTCACACCATGCTGCGGGTCGGCGATCTCGACCGTTCCATCGCCTTCTACACCGAGGTGCTCGGCATGCGCCTGCTGCGCCGCCACGACTACCCGGAGGGCAAGTTCACGCTGGCCTTCGTGGGCTTTCAGGACGAAGCGGAGGGGGCGGTGATCGAGCTTACCCACAACTGGGGCGTCGAATCCTACGAGCTGGGCAACGGCTACGGCCACATCGCCCTCGAGGTGCCGGATGCCTACGCCGCCTGCGAGGCGATCAAGGCCCGTGGTGGCAAGGTGACCCGCGAGGCGGGCCCGATGAAGCACGGCACGACGGTGATCGCCTTCGTCGAAGACCCGGACGGCTACAAGATCGAGCTGATCCAGAGCAAGGGCAGGAAGGACTGAAGCGCCCCGCTGGCCAGAGGCCGGCCCCGCATGTCGCCGGCCGGGCTGGCGCCGTCAGAGGCCGTGAGAGCGCCCCCCCTGGTTGGCGTCGTAGTTGGCCGGGTCGATGGCCGGGGTGACCTGGTTCTTGAAGACCGCGCGGCTCTGGCGCTGGAGCTTGTCGGGCGGGGGCGGACTGATGAAGACGAGGCTGGCCTCGCGGTCGTTGCGCAGGTTGATGGCGGCACTGCCGCCGCCGTCGATGTAGCTGCCCATCACGCCGATCGCCATGTTCATGAACAGGCTGGCCGAGCCGGTGTTGCCGAGGCGGGGGTCGATGTCGATCCACTCGCTGGGCTTGTCGAGGTGCAGCTCGGGCCCGCCGCCGGCGGCCTGGGCGTCGAGGAGGGCGGTGAGTTCGGTGAGCTTGTCGGGGCTGCCGCCGGTGCTGCTGATCACGCGCTTGAGGGCCGCGGGGCGCTGGGCCTCGGGGAAGGCTGCCAGGGCCTGGTTCCAGCCCTTGACGAGGGCGGCGATGCGCTCGCTGCGGCGGGTGAGCGGCTTGCCGTCGGCGTCGGTGAGGGAGATGTAGCGGGGCCGGTGCACGTAGCCGAGGGTGGGCAGGCGGTCGAAGGTGGCGAGCTGCTCCTTGTTCCACGGCACCGGGAACCACGGGGTGGGGGTGTAGCCCTTGGGGGTGTGCACCACGCCGTCGAAGGGGTTGAGGCGGCCGAGGCCCTGGGGGCCGATCACGTCAGGGCGTTTGGCGAAGCGGGCGGTCTCGGCAAGCCATTCGGGCACGGTGGGCCAGCGTTTATAGACCTCCCTGCCCAGCAGCTTGCTCTTGGCCTTGCCGAGCTCCACCGAGAGGTCGTAGTGGGCCAGGAAGATGCGGCGGGCGAGGCCGGTCCGGTTCTGCTCGGGTCCGAGCTTGTCCTGGCTGGTGTCGTCGAAGACAAAGGGACGCAAGGCGTCCACCCGCTCGCGGCGGGCGAGCACGAAGAGCGCAGCGGTGCCGGGCATCTCGGGGACGTAGTGGCCGTCGTGGATGAGGCGCGGACTGCCCTTGGGGCGGTACAGATGGCGGAAATACATGCCGTCCTTGGCGGCGACGACGAGGTAGGGAACGTCCGGATGGGCGTCGAAGAAAGCGAAGGCTTCCTCGAGCAGGCGGTCCGGGTGGTCGGAGAGGCGGTAGCCGGCGGGGACGAACAGGGTCAGCGACAAGCCGTTGGTGTCGGTGCCACCTACGATTCCTGGGGGAGGATTCTGGTCCGAGGCTGGAGAGTCCGGATTTGTGAACGGGCCGGAGGCGTAGAAGGAGGGTGCGGCCCAGTACATCGGCAGGCCGCCGACTCCGTTCTCCAGGGCGGAGGCGGAGCCGCCACCTTCATAACCCAGCTTGTCGCTCGACGTGTAGGGGTATTTGTTGGGATCCATTTCGCGGATCGTCGCGAAGGGGTGGCCCTTCTGCAGCGCGTCCCACAACTTGCCCTGGCGGTGCTTGTCCAGGGACACGCCGAGGCCGATGACCTCGAGTACGTAGGTCTGCGGTGTGGGTGCGGCGGCGGGCGCTGCCTGGGGCGACTCGGCGGGGCCAGCGGCGAAGGCGGACAGGCTCCCGTGGGCCAGCACGATCGCGAGTACGCTGGCCAGGGGTACGCCGAGCCAAGTCATCCATTTTTGCATTGCACTGCCCTCCGGGTCGTTGAAGATGGCGACATCCGCCATTGCTAGGTAAAAAGTCCACGCCGCCAGCGCCACGAGCAGCAGGCACAAGACCGTAATTGGCCGTAGCCACTGGCGGCGACGGGGATGGGTGGGGGTCTGGTCTGCCCTCATGCCGTCCCCTTTCCGGGAGAGGGGATGCCGGGATCGTCGGTTTCGGAGATGACCGCCCGCGGCCGCCCGGCGAGGGTCGGAACGCATTTGGGTAGCACGCCTTCGGAATAATACTTACGGTTGCCTTCGATGATCTCCCGGATTTCTGGCGATTCGCATTCGAAGTATTGACGGTACTTGTCCAGGAAATCGCGCCAGGTCAGGATGCCCGGCCGGATCGAGTCGTCATCTAAAGCCTCCTTCAACCTCCAGTCCGCCACCGCGCACAGGTAGGCGTAGAACGCCTTGTCCGAAACGGCGCGTCCTCGGCCGACGGCGATGTCGTAGGCGGTGACGTGGGTGTGGTTGGCCTGGCTGGCCCAGATGGCGCTGTGGAAGGAGCGGGGGCTGGTGCTGTCCTTGCTTTGGTAGCGTAGGCGGGCTTCGTCGGGGCTCTCCCGGCGCTGGATGTCGAGCTGTCCGTCGGGCCGTGGGGTGGCGGACTCCAGCTTGATCTGCTCGCCCTCGGCCTTGCCGGCGTTGAGCAGGGCCTGGACTTCGGTCAGCTCATGGGCCTGAAGGGGCTGCCCGGTGGCATTGGGGTAGACCGGGAGCGGGGGCTTGGCGGGGCGGGGGTCGGGGATGCGCTCCTCACGGGTTTTCAGCCCCTGGTCGCGGCTGACGGCGACCGCGGCGTCGATGGGGTCGACGCTTTCGTGCTGGCAAGCCGGATTGTTCGGATCGGACGACAGGGCGCCGGCGTAGAGGTCGGGGGTGTAGGGCTTGGGCAGGCGTTCGCCATTGATGAAGCGCTGGCCCACCGGATCGGTGGGGAGGCGGGCGCGCAGGGTGGTGACGTCGGGGCGCACGTGGTTCTGGTCGGGCTCGCCTTCGACGCGCAGGGTGAAATGGCAGGGGTCGAGGCCGACCTGGAAGGCGGCGGTCTGGCCGCCCAGCTCCCGCGACTTCTTGGTGAACACCCGCTGCAGGAAGCTGGGGCCGAGTTCCTGCAGCGGCTTGCGCCTGACCAGGGGGCTGGCGGCTGGCGGCGCGCCCGGGCCCGCGTAGGCGGGGTGGCGGCCATCGAGGCGGTCGGGCACGCCCTGCCAGCCGATGCCCTGGACGTTGCGCAGCGCGACGGTCATGTCCTCGGGGCAGAAATACAGATACACCTTGCCCCGGTTGTCCCGGTCCTGCCCCGGCTCCCAGGCGGTGCTGTGGAGGCCGCTCTGCTTCATGTGGGCGAGTTCGTCGGCGCTCCAGCCGTCGCGCCGGTGGGCGGCCACGCCCTTGACGATGTTGATGAGGGTGTCCAGCCGGGCGCGGACGGTCTGCAGGCCCCGGAGGCTCGCGTAGAACTGCTCCATTGCCGGGTCATTGCCGCCGCCGCTGCTGAAGTTGCCGAAGAAGGTGGGTTCGAGGCCGTAGGGCGGGTGGGTGAGCACCAGGGTGTCGGCGGTGCGCTGGCCGTCTTCCATCAGGAAGGCCTGGGCCAGCAGGCTGATGAGGCAGCCCTGGCTGTGGGCGACGATGTTGACGGTGTCGTTGGGGTCGTACTTGCGGATCATGCGCACCAGGGCCGCCAGGCGCTGGGCGGCCAGTACGAAGTACAGGCGCCCGGGGCCCTGGAGGACGGGGCGGATCGGATCGCCGCTGAGCCAGTCGATGAAGCCGCCGAAGGCCGGCGCGCCGGACTTCCACATGTCGGCGAGGGTGGTGGTGGCGTTGGCGAAGGGGCCGCCGCCCTTGCTGAGGTCCTTGTCGAGGCGGTTGCCGACCGCGTCCAGCCACTGCCCGTTGTTGCGGCGGTTCTGCCCGCGGGTGGAGGCCCGGTAGCCCCAGTAGAAGGGGATCACCGGGCTGTGGGTGTGGGTGCCGACCTTGCGCTTGAAGAAGACCGCATCCGGGTCGTCCTCGAGGCGGGCGCGGTCGTCGTCGGTCGGCATGCGGTAGCCCGCGGGCGTGTAGGGCGGGGTGTGGTTGGGCTTGTCCGGGTGCCACGCCATGCGCTCGGCGATGCCTTCGCAGAGGCCCGCCTCGACGGCCTGGAAGCCCACCCCCACGTCGTTGACCCCATGCACGACGATGCAGGCTCCCACGTGCTCGCAGGGGACGTCGACGAGCCTGGGCAGCGTGGCGGTGCTGAGCACGGTGCTTCCCTCTGCGATGATCTGCGGCGGCTTGGGGTAATCCTTCATGGTGGATTCCGGGTTCTGACCGCGCCGGGCCGTGGTTGAGCGGTGGATGGCCCGCGCGGGGGCGGGATGTGCTGGGCAATGCATCACGGGACGCCCCGGTGCTCACCTTACGAGGCGGGCCTTGATGGGAAGGTGAATCGTGATAGGTGTTTAAATATACACCTGAAAAATGCCTTTGGGCTTGATCGGAGATGTTTCCTGTGTATGTTGATGGCAATCAACGGGTTGCGGCCTGCGGGCCTTCCAGCCGCAAGGGCCGGGCAGGCTGGTCGTGTGGGGCCGCGGGCTCAGCGCGAGCCACCCGGGGGCGCTGCGTTACGGCCAGATGATGAAGGCCAGGGCTGAGTCCAACCCGGAAACGGCCGACGCCGGCGCGAAGGCCTGCGTTCATGCGGTCTTCGACGCGCTTAAACCTAGAAACGGCAGTTGACCGCTTGCACCCACGCATGGACCCGCATGAACCCTGACTATCGTGCCTTCGCCGACCGTCACCCGGAGGGTAAGCGCGCTACACGCCCGCTGGCACGCCTGGGCAGGCGCCTGGCTTTGTCGTTCCGCCTTGCAGGCATGAGCCTGCCGCGTGGTGTGCCCTCGCGAGAAAGCGCCGGGCCGCCCCAAGCTTTCTCGCGGCCCCCTCGGGGGGCGGGAGCGCCGCATTGCGGCGTCTCCGGGGGGGGCTTTCGCGCCAGACACCCGCCCAGACGCACCATCAGGCGTGTCCAACTGCCGTTTCTAGGTTGAAGGCGGTCAGCGGCCGTTTCTGGGGGGAGGGTTCAGATCGACGCTGTCCTCAATCCTGCGAAGCTAGCTGGCGACGCTGGGAGGTGCCGGTCGAGCTTACTCGCTCCGATGTGCGCCGACGGGAGGCGGAGGAGGCGGGTGGGAGCGGTGGCGACGGCACCTGCCGGTCGCCCGGCTGACTATCGCTCTATGGAACTTTATTATGAGCCTCGGGGCCCTCCAGCCCGAAGGCCTGGCGCAGGGCGGTGAGTTCCTGGTGAAGGGCGGCCAGGGCAGCAGGCGCTTCGCCGAGCCGCTTGTCCCGCCCGAGGTGTTCCAGCCGCTCCGCGCTGGCGCGGGCGCGGGGGGCGCAGAAGTTGGACACCGCGCCCTTCAGGGCGTGCGCTGCGTTCGACACGGCTTCCGGGTCGCCGGCTGCCAGCGCGGCTTCGATGTCGTGCACAAGGCGCGGCTCGTCCTCGGCGTACATGATGATCAGCTGTTCCAGCAGGTCGGTGTCGTGGCCCAGGTTGAAGAGGGCCTTGTCGCGCTCGAAGACCGGGTCGTCGTCGGCCACTGGCGGGACGGCTCGCGGCGGTGCCGGGTCGGCGTTGCCGGTGTGGTGGATGAGGGCCTCGACGAGGTCGGGGGCGTGCACCGGCTTGGACAGGTAGCCGTCCATGCCGGCTTCGAGGCAGCGCTCCCGGTCGCCCTTCATGGCGTGGGCCGTCATCGCGACGATGGGTGTGTGGGGGCTGCCGGCGGCCTCGCGCTCGCGGATCCGGGCGGTGGCTTCGAAGCCGCCCATCACCGGCATCTGCACGTCCATCAGGATGATGTCGAAATGGCCGCGGGCGTGCAGGGCGAGGGCTTCCTCGCCGTTGTTGGCGACTTCCACCTGGTGGCCGAGCTTGCCGAGCAGGCGTAGCGCGAGGGTGCGGTTGACCGGGTTATCCTCGGCCAGCAGCACGCGCAGCTGGCGGCGCTGCTCGCGCAGGCGGTGGCGGGTGATGAGGGGGCGGGTGTCGGCGTTTTCGTCGAGCGGGTCGACCGACAGCAGGATCGCGTCGAGCAGGTCGGAGGCCAGCGCCGGCATGGGCTGCTGGTCGGAGGACAGCGCGGGCATCGGCAGGTAGGCGGCGATGCCCAGCTCGCGGCAGCGCGCCCCGTCGCCGCGCCGGCCTTCGCCGGCCAGCATGATGATGCACGGCGGTGCAGCCCTGGCGCCGCGGATCGCCTCGGCGAGCTGGAAGCCCTCGGCATCGGGCAGCTGGGTGCTGATGAGGGCGGCCCGGCAGGGGTGGCCGGCGTCGGCGGCGCGCTCAAGCGCAAGCAGGGCGGTGGCCACATCGGGCGCCGGGATGGGGTGCATCCGCCACTGGCCGAGGAGCTCGACCAGGCTCGCCCGCTCGGCGGGGTTGTCCACCGCCA
>JAKLLM010000129.1 GCA_023150125.1 Zoogloea sp. | reverse complement strand
CGCCGGCGCGGCGCCCCACAGCTCTTCGAGGTTGTAGTAGCTGCGCACGGCGGCCTGCATGACGTGCACGACGATGCCGCCGAGGTCGACCAGCACCCACTCGCCGCCGCCCTCGCCTTCGATGCCGACCACCTCGATGCCGGCCTCGCGGGCCTTGTCGGCCACGTGGCGGGCCAGGGCGCGGGTCTGACGGTTGGAGTCGGCGGTGGCGATGATCACCCGGTCGAACAGGGAAGTCAGGCGGGTGGTGTCGATGACGCGAATGTCCTTGCCCTTGATGTCTTCGAGGGCGGAAACGACGAGGGTTTCGAAGTGCTGGATGTCCATTGATTCAGAGGTAGAGTTGGTGCCGGGAAATATAGTCAACAACGGGCGGGGGGAGCAAATAGCGCAGGCTCTGGCCGGCGGCGCAGCGGGCGCGGATGTCGGTGGCCGAAATGGCCAGCGGCGTCATCGCAAACTGCACCAGGTGCCCGGCGGGGGCTGCGCCCAGAATGCTTGAGGAGGCCTGGCGGCGGCCCAGCTGCTCGGCGAGGGCCGCCGGCATGGTGGCTCCGTCGAGCTGGTAGCCGGGGCGGTTGGCGACGGCCAGGTGGGCGAAGTCGAAGAGCTCGGTCCAGCGCCGCCAGGTGGGCAGGCCGAGGAAGGCGTCCACGCCCAGCAGCAGCACCAGCGGCCGCCGGGGGCCGAGCTCGGCGCGCAGGCGCTCGAGGCTGAGGATGGTGTAGCTGGCCTGTTCGGCCTCGACCTCGGCCGGGTCGACCTCGAAGGCGGGGTTGTCGGCGGCGGCGAGGCGGGCCATCGCCAACCGGTGGGCACCGGCGGCGCCGGGCGTGGCCCGGTGGGGCGGCTGGCCGGCGGGTATCAGGCGGACGCGGGCGAGGCCGAGGGCTTCGCGGGCGGTTTCGGCGAGGCGCAGGTGGCCGTAGTGGATCGGGTCGAAGGTGCCGCCGAAGACGCCCAGCGGGCCGGCTTCAGGCAGCGTCATCGGGGGTGATCTTGCCGAACACGTCGAGAGCGTTGGCGTAGAAGCTGGCGAACACCACCGGGATGAAGACCGCCGGCAGGGCGATGCTGAGGAGCTGCCCCAGCAGCGGCACGACGAGGGCGAGCACGCCGATCAGCAGGCTGGGCACCATCACCACCATCATCAGCCCGAGCGCGTAGGCCAGGAAGGCCCGCCAGTTGCGCCAGCAGGCGACGAAGCTGAAGAACATCGCCTTCGGCGCCGAGATGCGGCCCCAGCCGGCGAGCAGCGGGGCGAACCAGTAGGCCATCATCAGCGGGGTCGAGCCGCAGGTGGCGATGAGCAGCGAGAAGACCAGCTGCGGGTCTTCGGCGGTGGCCTCGTCAAGCTTGCGCTGGCCGAGCATCAGCTCGGCCAGGATGCCGCCGTCGGCCAGGGCGGTGAGGCCGAGCACCGCGAAGGTGCCGATGAGATAGATGCCGCCGATCTTGATGAGCTCGGGGAGGTTCTGGCGGAAGCCCGAGACCAGCACCTCGGGCCCGGCCTTGCGCCCGTCGGCGATGGCCTTGCAGCCGTTGTAGATGCCCAGCGCGAGGGCCGGCATGATCAGCGACATCAGCACCTGGCCCACGAAGGGCACGGCGGCGACCACCAGCAGGCACAGCCAGTAGCCGAAGACGAGGAAGGTGATCAGTGCCGGGTTGCGCTTCCACAGCCGGAAGCCTTCGATGATCCACGCCCAGCCTCGCTGGGCCGGTAGGGTACGGGCCTGCATGGGTTTATTCCTTGGCGGCGTCGACGGGCGGCAGCGCGGGCTGCCCGCCGAAGACGTCCTGGTAGGAGGCGTGGAGGGTGCCGGCCAGGACGGGGATCAGCACGATCATGCCGAGCCCGAGGGGCAGCAGCGCGACCCAGATCAGCACGTAGATCAACACCCCCAGCACGACGAAGGAGCCGAGGTTGTTGAAGCAGGCGGAGAGCGACATCTTCATGGCGTCGAGGGGCGGGGTGTCCCTCAGGGCGACCAGGGGCGTGGCGAACCACAGGGCGGTGATCATGATGGTCATGATCGTGATGATGATGGCGGTGGCGAAGGCGGCGCTGCCGAGGGCCACGGCGAGCCAGCTGAGGCTGTGCAGCTCGGTGTAGAACAGGCCGGTCAGGAGGACGCCGCCGATGAGCATCGGCAGGATGCCGGCGATCACCGTGCCGAGCAGGTAGAAGCAGCCGACCAGCGCGAGGTGGGCGGCGTGCACGCGCAGCCCGCTGAAGAGGTGATCGACCTTGAGCGGCTCGCCCCGGGCCTGGGCCTCGCAGCCCAGCACCATGCCCGCCACCAGGATCGGGAAGCCGATGATCGCGATGACCATGCCGAGGACCGGGATCGCCAGCAGCGCGACGAGGATCACGAAGAACACGAGGCTGATCGCCATCCACACGCCGGGGTTGCGCGTGAAGGACGACCACCCGGCTTTCAGCCAGGCCAGGCTGGCGGCCGGGGCGACGTGACGGGGCCGCGGATGGCGCGCGTCCTGATAGGGGTGGGCTGCCGGGGAGGCCGGTTCGGTCATGACTGGGAAAGTGAGCGGAAAATCAGGATGTTGCGTTGCGGCAGAATGCTAGCCCAAATTGCGTGCCGAGTTCAAACCGCGTGTCGGGGCGAATCACCCGGGCAGCCCCGGGAGGCTGCGGGTGCCGGCGCGCTGGCGCAGGATGCGCCGGTATTCGTCGGGATCCTTGACCAGCACCATCTCGCCGGCCCGCGGGCGGTGGAAGTCTTCGAGCCGGGACAGCCAGAAGCGCAGCGCGGCGGCGCGCAGCATGGCCGGCCAGGCTGCGCGCTCGGCGTCGCTGAAGGGGCGGGTCTCGGCGTAGGCGGCGAGGAGGGCGGCGCTGCGGGCCGGGTCGAGCCCGCCGTCGGCGTCGGCGCACCAGTCGTTGACGGTGACCGCCACGTCGAACAGCAGCGCGTCGTGGCCGGCGAAATAGAAGTCGATGACGCCGCCGATGAAGTCGCCGTCCCACAGCACGTTGTCGCGGAACATGTCGGCGTGGATCACGCCCTGGGGCAGGGCCTTGAGGTCGAAGCCGGCCTGGTAGGCGAGCTCGGCGTCGAGCTCGGCCTGCTGGTCGGCCGGCAGATGCGGGCGCACGCGGGCGGCGCAGTCGCTGCGCCATTCGGCGCCACGGGGGTTGGGCTGGCGGCGCCCGAAGGACATGCCGGCCAGGTGCAGGCCGGCCATCATCGCGCCGATGCGCGCGCAGTGGCCGACGCCCGGTGCCATCTCGGAGCGGCCAGCGAGCCGCGACACCAGGGTGGCCGGCTTGCCCGACAGGGTGCCGAGGTATTCGTTGTCGCGGTTGGCGATGGGGGCCGGCACCGGCAGGCCGTGGCGCGCAAGGTGGGCCATCAGGTGCAGGTAGAAGGGCAGCTCGGCGCGGGGCATCGTCTCGAACAGCGTGAGCACGTAGCGGCCCAGGCTGGTGGTGACGAAGAAGTTGCTGTTCTGCACGCCGGCGGAGATGCCCTGCAACTGCGCGAGCCGCCCGATGGCGTAGTTCTGCAGCCAGGCGGCGAGATCGGGTTCGGTGACGGAGGTGAAGACGGACATGATGGCCGGAGCTTACATCATGGCGGTCGGGGTGGGGCGGGTCGACAATGGGGCGCGGGCTGCCGTGCTGCGCTCGGGGCGCCGCGTCGATGCCTTCGGGCTCGGCCGAGGCGGCGACGGGAAGGGGCGGGGTGAAGCAGGTGATTCCGCCGGTGTGACGGTATTCGAGGCGCCCGCCCCCGGCTGGACACGCGGCAATGCACCCGGGCGTCGTCGGTGGCCACCTCGAAGCGGATCGCATGGCCGTCGTCCGCCACCGGGCCGCGCGGGCGTGCATAGGTAGCAGCCCCGATTGCCCGCTGCGCCAGCCTGGGTATGCTTGAGTGCCTCTTCAACAGGAGCCAGCCATGTCCGACGCCCCCCATGTTTCCAGCGACGCCCTGACGAGCAAGCCGCTCGCCCTGCGCATGATGCCGATGCCGGCCGACCTCAACCCGTCCGGCGACGTCTTCGGCGGCTGGATCATGGCGATGGTCGACGTGGCCGGGGCGATGCCCGCGATCCGCCGGGCCGGTTCGCGGGTGGTGACGGTGGCGGTGAACTCCTTCGTCTTCAAGCAGCCGGTCGGGGTGGGCGACATGGTCAGCTTCCACGCCGAGGTGGTGTCGGTCGGCAGGAGCTCGGTCACCGTCGACGTGGAAGTCTTCGCCGAGCGCAACCCGACCGCCCCGGTGGTGGTCAAGGTCACCGAGGCGCGCCTCACCTACGTGGCGGTGGGTGACGATGGCAGCAAGCGGACGATCCCCGCCGAGGCGCCGGTCGACCACGCCGCGGTGGCCTGCCAGCTGCCCGCCGACAAGGAGGTGGTGCTGCAGGTGATGCCGATGCCGGCGGCCCTCAACCCGTCGGGCGACGTGTTCGGCGGCTGGATCATGTCGATGGTCGACATCGCCGCCGCGGTGCCGGCGATGCGCCACGCCAAGTCCAAGGTGGCCACGGTGTCGGTGGATTCCTTCGTCTTCAAGCAGCCTGTTTCGGTGGGTGACCTGGTGAGCTTCCACGCCGCCATCGTCGAGGTGGGACACACCTGCGTCACCGTGGATGTGGAGGTCTTCGCCCAGCGCAACCCGGCGCACCCCGAGGTGGTCAAGGTCACCGAGGCGCGGCTCAAGTTCGTCGCCATCGACGAGTTCCACGCCCGCCAGCACCACCACCTGGGCTGACCTCCGCTGAGGCGGGTCGAAGCGGCGGGCCGCTTGGAGTAGACTCGGCAGCCCGCTCCACCCGACGTACCCCGCCATGTCGCTGCTCCTCAACGCCCCCCAACGCGAAGCCATCCATTACCTCGATGGCCCCTGCCTGGTGCTGGCCGGTGCCGGCTCGGGCAAGACCCGGGTGATCACCCAGAAGATCGCCTACCTCATCACCGAGTGCGGGATGAGCCCCCACAACATCGCGGCGATCACCTTCACCAACAAGGCCGCCAAGGAGATGCTCGAGCGCATCACCGCGCTGATGGGCGGGCGCGAGGTGAAGGGGCTCACGGTGTGCACCTTCCACGCGATGGGCGTGCGCATCGTGCGCCAGGAGGCCCAGTTGCTCGGCCTCAAGCCGCAGTTCTCGATCCTCGACGCCAGCGACACCACCCAGATCATCGCCGAGCTCACCGGCAACACCGACAAGAACCGCGCCAAGGCCCTGCAGTGGCAGATCTCCAGCTGGAAGAACGCCCTCATCGAGCCCGACGAGGCCGCCCACCGCGCCAACGACGAGATCTCCTCGGCCGCCGCGCTGCTCTACCGCGACTACGACAAGACCCTGCGCGCCTACCAGGGCGTCGACTTCGACGACCTCATCCGCCTGCCGGTGAAGCTCTTCGACGAGCACCCCGAGGTGCGCGAACGCTGGCAGAACAAGCTGCGCTACCTGCTGGTGGACGAATACCAGGACACCAACCGCGCCCAGTACCGCCTGCTCAAGCTGCTCGCCGGGGTGCGCGCCGCCTTCACCGCGGTGGGCGACGACGACCAGGCCATCTACGCCTGGCGCGGCGCCGACATCGAGAACCTGCGCCAGCTGCCCGTCGACTTCCCCAGCCTGCGGGTCATCAAGCTCGAGCAGAACTACCGCTCCACCACGCGCATCCTCAACGCCGCCAACACGGTGATCGCCAACAACGAGAAGCTCTTCGACAAGAAGCTGTGGTCCGAGCACGGCGCCGGCGAGCCGGTGACCGTGGTGGCCTGCCAGACCCCCGAGCACGAGGCCGAGTCGGTGGTGATGAAGCTGTCGGCCCACAAGTTCGAGCACCGCACCCACTTCAAGGACTACGCGATCCTCTACCGCGGCAACCACCAGGCGCGGCTCTTCGAGCAGCAGCTGCGCAACCACAAGATCCCCTACGCCATCTCGGGCGGGCGCAGCTTCTTCGAGAACGCCGAGATCAAGGACCTGTGCTCCTACCTGCGCCTGATCGCCAACGAGGACGACGACCTGGCCTTCATCCGCGCCATCACCGTGCCCCGCCGCGGCATCGGCGCCGCCACCATCGAATCCCTCGGCCACTACGCCTCGCACCGCAACATCAGCCTGTTCACCGCCATCTTCGAGGAGGGCGTGGCCGAGCACGTGGGCGCCCGGCAGCTCGAATCCCTGCGCGAGTTCTGCCACTTCATGAACCGCATCGCCCACCGCGCCCCCCGCGAGCCCGCCGGGCAGGTCATCAACGACCTGCTCAAGGCGATCAACTACGAGGCCTGGCTGTACGAGAGCTGCGAGCCCCGCGAGGCCGAGACCAAGTGGGCCAACGTCGGCGACTTCACCGGCTGGCTCGGCAGGAAGGGCGAGGAGGACGGCAAGACGCTGTCCGACATGATCCAGACCATCAGCCTGATCACCATGCTCGACAAGGACGACGCCGAGCTCGACCAGGTCCAGCTGGCCACGCTGCACGCCTCCAAGGGGCTGGAGTTCAAGCACGTGTTCCTGGTGGGCGTCGAGGAGGGCCTGCTGCCCCACCAGAGCTCGATCGACGAGGACAAGATCGAGGAGGAGCGCCGCCTGATGTACGTGGGCATCACCCGCGCCCAGCGCAGCCTCAACATCAGCTACTGCGAGCGCCGCAAGGCCGGCCGCGAGGTGCGCACCTGCGACCCGTCGCGCTTCATCGACGAGATGGGCATGGAGGGCATCCGCCGCGCCGACAAGAAATCCCAGGAGCCGGTGAGCAAGGAAGACGCCAAGGCGCGCATCGCCAACCTGCGCGCGATGCTCGGCAACAAGCCGGGGACGATAGGCTAGGGCGCATGCGCCCCGGCGCTGCCGGTCAGCGCTTGCGCTGCGCGAGGTCGTGCTCGAAAGCGGCGATCACCGCGTCTTCCTTGCGCTTGTAGACTTCGCCCGGGTGGGCCTGCACGTTCTGGTCGGTGGGTGTTTCGGCGTCGTCTTCGCAGGCGACATGGATGTATCCGCCGGCGGGCGTCTGGTACACCTTGAACAGCGCGTTCGCGTACACCACCGGCAGGGGCGTGCTGAGCGAGCCGACCTCGACGTCGTAAAGCTCGCAGGCCGCATGGAGCGCGTCGTCGTAGGTGCGCTCGAAGGGGCAATCCGCGTAGTTGTCTTCGTCGATCGCGATGCCGGCGGCCTCATACACGTAGCCATTGGCCTGGGGCACGTGCCAGATGGCGAAGTCGTCGTGCTCGAATACCTTGCTGATCTGATCGCTCAAGTCTGCTCTCCCGGGGTTGGTGGCTCAGGACACCGTGAAGGTCAGCGTGCTGCCGTCGAGCTGCATGCTGCGCACCTTGATCAGCTTGCCGGGCTGCTTCTGGCGGATCACCGCCAGGGTTTCGCTGATGCCCGTCCACAGGTCGGAGATCACCGAGTGTTCGGTGGCCTCGGCCTGGCCTTCCCCGGCAGCGGGAAGCCGGAAGAACAGCTGGGCCTCGCCGCCGTGAGCCCGGCAGAAGCCCTTCAGGTCTTCCGTGCGGGCGATCTGCCAGTCGAAGCCGAGCGAGCGCAAGGCCTCGGCGAAGGGCGCGTAGCCCTTGTCGATGTCCTTGAAGTTGATGGTGTCGGTCTGCGTCTCAGTGCTCATGGATGTGTCTCCTGCGTAGGGCATGCGGGGTTCAGCCGGCGCGTTTCTTCCAGCTGGCGCGGCAGGTTTCCTGGAGGTAGTCCAGCACCCGGGTCTCGTCGTCGCCGTCGAGGTGCACGCGGGCTTCGGGGCCGAGGTCGTCGTCCCACATGCGGCGGATGTCGGCCTGGTATTCGAAGGGCACCACGTCGTCGATGAAGCGGGCCACCGCGGCCTCGTCGAAGCCGCCGGCGCTGAAGGCGTCCCAGATGGCGAGCGCGTCCTTCTTGCGCAGGCTCCGGGCGGGCTCCAGGCCGCAGGCGACCATCAGCAGCACGCCGCATTGCACGTCCACGTGCTCGCCCTGGGTGCCGGTGATCTTGTGCCACTCCTCGGCGCGTGCCTTGTCGTGGTGGGTGATCTCGCTGACCGAGTGGGCGTCGAAGAAGAACAGGCCGGAGAAGCGGTCCTGGTTGCGGTAGATCTCGGTGGCCGGGGTGTCGCGCAGCACCGGCAGCACGTCGGCGGTGAAGCGGGCGCATTCGCGCTCGATCAGCCGGCGGATGGCGGGCGGCGCGTCGGCGAGCCAGGCGTCGAGCACGCCGAAGCCGCTGCCGCGCTTCTTGCAGGCCGCCTCGGCGAGCTTGAGGAAGCGGTCGACGCTGAAGAAACCGCCGGGTTTCTTCTCGGTGAACAGCACCAGCAGCGCGCTGTTGATGACCGATTCACAGAAGACGTGCCACTCCTGCGCGTCGCCGCGGGCCACGCCGAAGCGCTCGGCCAGCCAGTAGGCGGCGTCGATGTAGTGCTGGTTGCGCTCGCGGGCGGCGTGCTCGGCGAGGTAGCGGGCGTAGGTGATCACCGGCTCGCTGGTGCATTTGTCGAGAAACTCCTTCTCGCTCTCGCGGAAGATCTCGGGGGCGCCCAGCAGGCGCTCGGTGGGCAGGGCGTGAAGCCGGCGCAGGCGGTCGGCGCCGGCCTTGGAGAGGGCCAGCAGGGTCTTGTCGCGCAGCAGCCGCGCCGCCACGTCGAGCTTGCCGCCGGACTCGGCCTCGAGGGCCAGCGGCCAGCTGCACGATGCCCTTGGCGCCTTCCCGGTGGATCGCCTCCAGGCGGGCGGCGTCGATGAGGCCTTCGGCGCGGGCGTGGCACAGCACCCGCTCGAAGTAGGGGCGGCTGTCGACGGTGGCGATGGCGGTCATGGCGCGGCGGGGCTCAGATGGCGGATTCTTCGTCGTCTTCGTCGAGGCGGGGCACACCCGGCTCGGCGGCGTCGACGAGGGGCGCGGCGGCGGCTTCGGCGGCGCGGCGCAGGCGGTCCTGGATCTCGATGATCATCAGCTCGAAGGTGTCGGGAAACTCGTGGCGGAGTACCCAGGCGGTCTCCATCCAGTCGCCGTCGGCCACTTCGGAGCGCGGGATGCGCACCCGCACCATCTCGATGGCGTCGCCGATCTCGAGGCCCTGGTCGAGCTCGTCGACGCGCTCGGAATCCCAGGTGATCGCCGACTTGGGGGCGAAGGCCTTCTCGAGGTCGAGCTCGGCCTCGAAGACGCCGTGGTAGGCCAGGGCCTGCAGCGAATCGTAGTGGTCGGTGAAGTAGTCGGCCAGCACGCGCACGCCCTCGTCGTGCTCGGCGAGGCATTCGAGGGCCTCGGCGCAGGCGCCGGGGTTGCGGTGCATCACCGCGTTCATGGTGTTGCGCAGGCGCGGCACGTAGCGCTCGAGGGGCTCGCCGTACTGGCGCTCGAGCACGATGGCCTGCACGAACTGCTCGGGGCTGACCACCAGGTTGATGATGGATTCCTTGCTGGCGTCGAACTCGCGCATCACCGCGAGCACGTCTTTCGGGGCCATCTCGTCGAGCACTTCGACGAGGGCGTGGTCGCCCTCCTGCTCGGCGATGACGACGAGGGCGGCTTCGGCCTCGGCGATCTCGCCGGCCTGGATCAGGGCGTGGGTCTGTTTGATGATCAGGTCGTTCATGGAAGATCTCGATCGGGGGTGTGCGGGGGTGTCGCGGCTCAGCGCTCGACGGAGTCGAAGCCTTGCTCGGCCATCCATTCGTCGCCGGCTTCGCCCAGGTCTTCGGCGGCTTCGTCGTCGTCGCGGGCGGTTTCGGGGGCGGCGCGCACCGCGAGGCCGCTGCCGAGCATGTGTTCGAGCACCGCGGCGGTGACCAGGAAGCTGTCGCCGCCGTCGTGCTGCAGGCATTGGGCGATCAGCGGCTCGGCCCACGGGGCGAT
>JAKLLM010000128.1 GCA_023150125.1 Zoogloea sp. | reverse complement strand
GCGACGCGGCGCTGCTCCAGCAGGGCAACCTGCTCAACTTCCACGGCCTCACCCAGCTCACCGCCAGCCTTTGGCCCTTCATCACCTTCGCCTACCTGGGCCTGCTCGGCGCCGCACGCGACACGATGCGCCGGCACGGCGATTGACCGATAATCCCCCATCCCCACCTTACCGAGAGCCCCGATGAGCTACTTCACGCACCACGTCTTCTTCTGCTGCAACCAGCGCCCCGAAGGCGAGACCAGCTGTGCCAACCACGACGCCGTGGCGCTGCAGACCTACGCCAAGGAACGCATCGGCGCCCTCGGCCTCAACGGCAAGGGCCAGATCCGCATCAACAAGGCCGGCTGCCTGGGCCGCTGCGACGACGGCCCGGTGCTGGTCGTCTACCCCTCCGAAACCTGGTACACCTTCGTCGACAAGGCCGACATCGACGAGATCATCGCCGAGCACCTGCAAAACGGCCGCATCGTCGAACGCCTGAAGATCTGACCATGGCCGCCACCGAAACCGCCCTCATCAACGGCCCCGCCGGCCGCATCGAGCTGATCATCGACACCCCGGCCCAGGTGCGCGGCATCGCGCTGGTGTGCCACCCCCACCCGCTCTTCCACGGCGCCAACACCAACAAGGTCGCTCACACCCTGGCCCGCATCTTCCGCGACCTGGGCTACGCGGCGCTGCGGCCCAACTTCCGCGGCGTAGGCAAGAGCGAAGGCACCCACGACCACGGCGTCGCCGAGACCGAAGACATGCTGGCGGTGATCAGCTGGGCCCAGAGCCGCTGGGGCGGCCTGCCGCTGGCGCTGGGCGGCTTCTCCTTCGGCGGCTACGTGCAGACCCGCGTCGCCGCGCGGCTGGCCGAAGGCGTCACCCCGCCCGGGCGCATCGTGCTGGTCGGCACCGCCGCCGGCGAGGTGAGCGGCGCGCGGAGCTACCCGACCCTGCCGGTGCCCGACCACAGCCTGGTCATCCACGGCGAGAAGGACGAAACCGTGGCCCTCGCCAACGTGCTCGCCTGGGCCGAACCCCAGGAGCTGCCGGTGGTCGTAGTGCCGGGCGCCGACCACTTCTTCCACGGCCGCCTGCACGTGATCCGCAAGATCATCGAGCGCAGCTGGAGCCCGCTGCCCTAAGCCTTCACCGCCCCCGCCGGAGACAGCATGAAACTCGTCGCATCGCTCACCAGCCCCTACGCCCGCAAGATCCGCGTCGCCCTGGCCGAAAAAAACCTGCCCTTCGAACTCGAGGTGGACATCCCCTGGCTGGCAGACACCCGGGTGCCCGATTACAACCCCCTCGGCAAGGTGCCGGCACTGGTGGCCGACGACGGCGAGCTGTGGTTCGACTCGCCGGTGATCGCCGAATACCTCGACACCCTGGCCGGCCCGCTCCTGCTGCCCGCCGATCGCGCCGCCGCGCTGCCGGTGCGCCAGGCCGAGGCCCTCGCCGACGGCATCACCGACGCCGCCGTGGCGGCCTTCCTCGAAGGCATGCGCCCCACCGAACGCCAGGATCCGGCCGCCATCGCCCGCCAGCTCGGCAAGATCGAGCGCGGCCTGGCCGCCCTCGAAGCGCGCGTGGCCCAGCGCAAGGGCTGCGCCGGCGAGGCGCTCAACCTCGCCGACATCGCCATCGGCTGCACCCTCGGCTACCTCGACTTCCGCTTCGCCCACCTGGGCTGGCGGGCCGCCCACCCGCAGCTCAAAGCCTGGGCCGACGCGCTCTTCGCGCGGCCGAGCTTCGTCGCCACCGCACCGCCCGCCGCGTGAGCCCCCTCGAGATCAGCGGCCTCGTCAAACGCTTCGGCGAAGGCCCCGACGCCCGCGAGGTGGTACGCGGGCTCGACCTGCAACTCATCCCCGGCGAATGCTTCGCCCTGCTCGGCCCCAACGGCGCCGGCAAGACCACCACCCTGCGCTGCGCCCTCGGCCTCACCGCGGCCAGCGCCGGCAGCATCCGCCTGTGCGGCCTGCCGGTGCCCGAGCGTGCCCGCGACGCCCGCGCCCGGGTCGGCGTGGTGCCCCAACTCGACAGCCTCGACCCCGACTTCACCTGCGCCGAGAACCTGCTGGTGTTTGCCGGCTATTTCGGCCTGCCCGAGCGCGAGGTGCGCCCGCGCATCCCCGAGCTGCTGGCCTTCGCCGGCCTCGAGGGCAAGGAGAACGCCCGCATCCAGTCGCTCTCCGGCGGCATGAAGCGCCGCCTCACCCTGGCCCGGGCGCTGGTCAACCGGCCCGAGCTGCTGATCCTCGACGAGCCCACCACCGGCCTCGACCCCCAGGCCCGCCACCTCATCTGGGAGCGCCTGCGCCGGCTCACCGCCGAGGGCACCACCATCCTGCTGACCACCCACTTCATGGACGAAGCCGAGCGCCTCGCCAACCGGCTGGCCATCATGGACGCCGGGCGCATCCTGGCCCAGGGCAGCCCGCGCGAGGTCATCGCCGCCCACATCGAACCGCAAGTGGTCGAGATCTTCGGCGAATGGCAGGGCGAAGGCGCCGCCGCCTGGGCCGCCGCCCACGCCCACGCGCTGTGCCAGCGCTGCGAGGTGAGCGGCGAGACCGCCTTCTGCTACACCACCGACGCCGCCCCGCTGCTCGCCCACCTGGCCCAGCGGCCCGGCCTGCGCAGCCTGCACCGGCCGGCCAACCTCGAGGACGTCTTCCTCAAGCTCACCGGGCGTGACCTCCGTGACTAGCCACTTCGCCCCGCCCCGCCTGTCCCTGCGCCTCCTGGCCGTGTGGCGGCGCAACTTCCTGGTCTGGCGCAAGCTCGCCCTGCCCTCCATCGTCGGCAACCTGGCCGACCCGGTGATCTACATGCTCGGCCTGGGCTACGGCCTCGGCATGCTGGTGCCCGAGGTCGAAGGCGTCTCCTACATCGCCTTCCTGGCCGGCGGCACGCTGGCGTATTCGACGATGAACGCCGCCACCTTCGAGGCGCTCTACTCCGGCTTCTCGCGGATGCACACCCAGAAGACCTGGGAAGCCATCATGAACGCCCCGGTGTCCCTCGACGACATCGTCGTCGCCGAGCTCTTGTGGGCCGCCAGCAAGGCCTGCCTGGCCGGCATCGCGATCCTCGCGGTAATCGCCGCCTTCGGCTTCGCCGCCTCGCCGCTGGCCCTGGCAGCGATCCCGGTGATCTTCCTCACCGGCCTGTGCTTCGCCGCCCTCGGCCTGATCATGACCGCGCTGGCGCCGAGCTACGACTTCTTCATGTACTACTTCACCCTCGTCATCACCCCGATGACCCTGCTCTCCGGCGTGTTCTTCCCCCAGGGCCAGCTGCCCGACGCGGTGCGCGCGGTGGCCGAGTGGCTGCCCCTGTCCCACGCCGTCGCCCTGGTCCGGCCGCTGCTGCTGGGCGAACTGCCCACCCAGGCCGGGCTGCACCTCGCCGTGCTGGCAGGCATCGCCATCGCGGCGTTCTGGCTGGCGCTGGGGCTGACGCGCAAACGGCTGCTCAAATAATCGTCCCTCCATCCCATGCCCGACACCCTCCTCGTCCTCACCAACCTGCCCGACGCGGCCAGCGCGGAGCGCATCGCGCGGCTGCTGGTCGAGCAGCGCCTGGCCGCCTGCGTGAACATCCTGGCCCCGTGCACCTCGGTGTACCGCTGGAACGACGCCCTCGAGACCGCCGCCGAGGTGCCGCTGCTGATCAAGACCACCCGGGCCCGCTACCCGGCGCTGCAGGCCGCGCTCGCCGAGGCCCACCCCTACGAACTTCCCGAGATCGTCGCGGTCCCTCTGGAGGCGGGTTTGCCTGCCTACCTGGCCTGGGTGGCCACCGAAACCACCCCGCCGCAAGCCTGATCGCCGATTCTTGATCCAGGTGGACGCCACCCGGCGCGCCGCCCCCTACACTGCCGGCCATGATCCGTACTGCCCGCCCCAACTCCTTCCTCGCCTTTCTCGTTGCCGCGCTGCTGTCGCTGCTGGCCCTCGCCGGCCACGCCGCGGACGAACCCCTGCCGGCCGAGGAGGCCTTCCGCGCCAGCGCGCGGCTGATCGACGACAAACAGGTCGAAATCCGCTTCCAGGTGGCCGACGGCTACTACCTCTACCGCCACCGCTTCAAGTTTGCCGCCGACGGCATCAGCTTCGGCGAGCCGGCCCTGCCGCCGGGCAAGCCCAAGAAGGACGACGCCTTCGGCGAGGTCGAGATCTACCGCGGCGAGCTTGCCTTCACCATGCCGATCACGGCCGGCCAGCCGCCCTTCACGCTGCAGCTCACCAGCCAGGGCTGCGCCGACATCGGCATCTGCTACCCGCCCCAGGTGCATGCGCTCGATGTGAGCAGCGGCGGCACGGTGGGCAGCCTGCTGGGCCGGGCCCTCGGCCGCAGCGAGGCGCCAGCGGCATCCTCCGCGCCGGCAAGCGCCGCAGCCCCGGCGGGCGACGAGCACGACGAATCCGGCCGCATCGCCCGCCTGCTCGACGGCGGCTCGACGCTCGCCACGCTGGCCAGCTTCTTCGGCTTCGGGCTGCTGCTGGCCTTCACGCCCTGCGTGTTCCCGATGATCCCGATCCTGTCGGGGATCATCGTCGGCCACGGCCATGCCATCTCGAAAAGCCGCGCGCTGGGGCTGTCGCTGCTCTACGTGCTGGGGATGGCCGTCACCTACGCCGCGGCCGGCGTGGCGGCCGGGCTGTCGGGCACCCTGCTGGCGGCCGCGCTGCAGAACCCGTGGGTGCTGGGCGGCTTCGCGCTGGTCTTCGTGGTGCTGGCCTTCTCGATGTTCGGTTTCTACGAGCTGCAGCTGCCCACCGCGCTGCAGAGCAGGCTGTCCGACAGCGCCAACCACCGCCAGGGTGGCTCGCCCGGCGGGGTGGTGGCGATGGGCGCGCTGTCGGCGCTGATCGTCGGCCCCTGCGTGGCGGCCCCGCTGGCCGGCGCGCTGCTCTACATCGCCAAGAGCGGCGACGCGGTGCTGGGCGGTACGGCGCTGTTTGCGATGGCCCTCGGCATGGGCGCGCCGCTGATCGTGGTCGGCGTGCTGGCGCGCAGCGCGCTGCCCAAGCCCGGCCCGTGGATGGAGGGCGTGCGCCGGGCCTTCGGGGTGATGCTGCTGGGCGTGGCGGTGTGGCTGGTCTCGCCGGTGCTGCCGAGCATCGTGCCGATGCTGGCCTGGGCCGGGCTGCTGATCTTCTCGGCGATCTACCTCCACGCCCTCGACCCGCTGCCAAGCCACGCCGCCGGCTGGCAACGCTTCTGGAAGGGTGTGGGCGTGCTGGCGCTGATCGCCGGCGCGGCGCTCTTCATCGGCGCGCTGGCTGGCTCACGTGATCCGCTGCAGCCGCTGGCGATCCTGCGCGCCCAGGCCGCCACGGCGCCGGTGGCCGAAACCAAGTTCCAGCGCGTGCGCTCGGTGGAGGAGCTCGACCAGGCCCTCAAAACCGCCACCCGCCCGGTGATGCTCGATTTCTATGCCGACTGGTGCATCTCGTGCAAGGAGATGGAGCGCTTCACCTTCGCCGATCCGGCGGTGGCGAAGCGGCTCGAGGGCTTCCAGCTGCTCCAGGCCGACGTGACCGCCAACAACGAGGCCGACAAGGCGCTGCTCAAGCGCTTCAAGCTGTTCGGCCCACCGGGCATCATCTTCTTCGACGCGGCCGGCACCGAGAAGAACGGCCTGCGGGTGGTCGGTTTCCAGGACGCGGCAGCCTTCGGCAAGGTGCTCGATGCGGCGCTGGCACGCTGAATTCAAGAGTCCGCCGCAAAAACCGATATAATCCACGCCTCAATCGAGGAGCGCTGCAAGGCACGGGCTACAACCCGCTGCCCCAGGCTCGATGTCAGTGCCGGCCACACAAGGCCGGCGCCGCCAACCGCGCTCACCCGTCCATGCTTTGTTTGCAAACCCGTGCCGGGCACGGGGAGACGCGGTGAGCATCAGTGATGCCAGGCCCTCGCGCCACGCGCAGTCCCCTCCCGGCCACACGTTCGAGGAACCCTCATGAACACTGTGGCTGAAAAGTTTACCGATTACGTCATCGCCGATCTCTCCCTGGCCGACTGGGGCCGCAAGGAGATCCGCATCGCCGAGACCGAGATGCCGGGCCTGATGGCGATCCGCGAAGAGTTTGCCGCCGCCCAGCCCCTCAAGGGCGCCCGCATCACCGGCTCGCTGCACATGACGATCCAGACCGCCGTGCTGATCGAGACGCTCACCGCCCTCGGCGCCGAAGTGCGCTGGGCCTCGTGCAACATCTTCAGCACGCAAGACCACGCCGCGGCCGCCATCGCTGCCCAGGGCATCCCGGTGTTCGCCGTGAAGGGCGAAACCCTGGTGGATTACTGGGACTACACCCACCGCATCTTCGAGTGGGCCGACGGTGGCTACTCCAACATGATCCTCGACGACGGCGGCGACGCGACCCTGCTGCTGCACCTGGGCGCCCGCGCCGAAAAGGACATCTCGGTGCTGGCCAAGCCGGGCTCCGAAGAAGAGACCATCCTGTTTGCCGCGATCAAGGCCAAGCTGGCCGCCGATCCCACCTGGTACTCCGTGCGCCTCGCCCAGATCAAGGGCGTCACCGAAGAGACCACCACCGGCGTGCATCGCCTGTACCAGATGCACCAGCGCGGCGAGCTCCGCTTCCCGGCGATCAACGTCAACGACTCGGTCACCAAGTCCAAGTTCGACAACCTCTACGGCTGCCGCGAATCGCTCGTTGACGGCATCAAGCGCGCCACCGACGTGATGATCGCCGGCAAGGTGGCCGTGGTGTGCGGCTACGGCGACGTGGGCAAGGGCTCGGCCCAGGCCCTGCGCGCCCTGTCGGCCCAGGTGTGGGTCACCGAGATCGACCCGATCTGCGCCCTGCAGGCCGCGATGGAAGGCTACCGCGTGGTCACGATGGAATACGCCGCCAGCCTGGCCGACATCTTCGTCACCACCACCGGCAACTTCCACGTCATCACCCACGACCACATGGCCGCGATGAAGGACCAGGCCATCGTCTGCAACATCGGCCACTTCGACAACGAGATCGACGTCGCCTCGATCGAGAAGTACCAGTGGGAAGAGATCAAGCCGCAGGTGGACCACGTGATCTTCCCGGACGGCAAGCGCATCATCCTGCTCGCCAAGGGCCGCCTGGTTAACCTGGGCTGCGGCACCGGCCACCCGAGCTACGTGATGTCCAGCTCCTTCGCCAACCAGACCATCGCCCAGATCGAGCTCTTCACCCGCACCGCCGACTACCCGGTGGGCGTCTACACGCTGCCCAAGCACCTCGACGAGAAGGTCGCCCGCCTGCAGCTCAAGAAGCTCAACGCCCAGCTCACCGAGCTGACCGACGAGCAGGCCGCCTACATCGGCGTGCCCAAGCAGGGCCCGTACAAGGCCGAGCACTACCGTTACTAAGACGCGGGATAAGCCGGGAGAGAGGCAAACCTCCGCCTCTCTCCCGCCCCCACAGACTACAGGCCCCGCTGCGCCAAGGGCAGCGCACCTACGGAACAGTCATGACCTCCTCACTCCCCACGCCTCACCCCTCCCAGCACCTCAGCATCGAGTTCTTCCCGCCCCAGACGGCCGAGGGCGCCGACAAGCTGCGCGTGGTGCGCCAGAAGCTCGCCGTGCTCAAACCCGAGTTCTTCTCGGTCACCTTCGGCGCCGGCGGCACCACCCAGGAGCGCACCTTCGAAGCCGTCTTCGAGATCCAGCGCGAAGGCCACCAGGCGGCGCCGCACCTGTCGTGCATCGGCTCGACCCGCGAGCACATCCGCGAGATCCTGCAGCGCTACCAGGCCGCCGGCATCCGCCGCATCGTCGCCCTGCGCGGCGACCTGCCCTCCGGCGTCGGCTTCGCCGGCGAGCTCCGCTACGCCAACGAACTGGTCGAGTTCATCCGCGCCGAAACCGGCAGCCACTTCCAGATCGAAGTTGCCGCCTACCCCGAATACCACCCCCAGGCCAGGAGCCCGCGCGACGACCTGCTCGCCTTCAAGCGCAAGGTGGATGCCGGCGCCGACTCGGCGATCACCCAGTACTTCTACAACCTCGACGCCTACCTGCACTTCCGCGACGAGTGCGAGGCCCTGGGCCTCACCATCCCGATCGTGCCGGGCATCATGCCCATCGTGTCCTTCTCCAAGCTGGCGCGCTTCTCGGACGCCTGCGGCGCCGAGATCCCGCGCTGGATGCGCCGCAAGTTCGAGGCCTACGGCGACGACACCGACTCCATCAAGGCCTTCGGCCTCGACGTGGTGAGCGAGCTCTGCGCCAAGCTGCTGGCCGCCGGCGCCCCCGGCCTGCACTTCTACAGCATGAACCAGGCCGCCCCCACCCTCGCCGTGTGCGAGCGCCTCGGCCTCACCGCCTGAGCCATGCGCGACCCCTACGAGGTTCTCGGCGTCACGCCCACCGCCGCCGACGAGGCGATCAAGACGGCCTACCGCAAGGCCGCCCGCCTCTACCACCCCGACAAAAACCCCGACCCGTCGGCGGCCGCGCGCTTTCGCGACATCCAGGCCGCCTACGAGCTGCTGGCCGACCCGGCCCGCCGGCGCGACTACGACCTGCTGCGCCAGCGCAACCTGATCGACGACCCCCTCGCAGAGGCCACCTCGCTGTGGGCCTCCTATATTGAAAAGGTACTTTCTTGACCTCGTTCTACTTTGAAGACATCTTCGAGCGTTACGCTGCCGAAATCGACGACCTCCGCTCCGACTCCGAAGGCAAGGACGTGCTCAGGAAGCGCCTGC
>JAKLLM010000127.1 GCA_023150125.1 Zoogloea sp. | reverse complement strand
GCCCACGCCGCCTGGCTGGAGCACGGCGGCAGCACCAGCACCGAACTCCCGCCTCCGCCCCCGGGCGGCTGGAGCCTGGTGGTGGACGCCCTCTTCGGCATCGGCCTGCAGCGCCCCCTCGACGGCCGCTACGCCGAATGGATCGCCACGCTCAACGCCCAGCCCTGCCCGCGCCTCGCCCTCGACATCCCCAGCGGCCTCGACGCCGACAGCGGCCGGCGCCTGGGCCCCTGCTTCGCGGCCACCCACACGGTCAGCTTCATCGCCCTCAAGCCCGGCCTGCTCACCCTCGACGGCCCCGACCAGTGCGGGCAGCTGCACCTGGCAGACATCGACGTGGACGCCGAGGGCCTGGCCCCCGCGCCGGGCCACGAGATCACCCCCGCCCTCTTCGCCAGCCGGCTGGTGCCGCGGGCCCGCAACAGCCACAAGGGCAGCTACGGCGACGCGGCGCTGATCGGCGGTGCGCCGGGCATGGTCGGCGCCGCCATCCTCGCCGGCCGGGCCGCGGCCCACCTGGGCGCCGGCCGGGTGCTGGTCGGCCTGCTCGACCCGGCCGCCCTGGCGGTGGACATCCTGCGCCCGGAGCTGATGTTCCGCAGCGCCCCCGAGCTCCTCGCCGAAGCCGGCATCGCCGCCTTCGCCGTCGGCCCCGGGCTGGGGCAATCGGATGCCGCGTGGACGCTGGTCCACAGCGCCATCGCCCATCCGGCCCAGCTCGTCCTCGACGCCGACGCCCTCAACCTGGTCGCCCGCGACGCGGGGCTGCAGGCCTCCCTCGCCCATCGCAACCGGCCCGCCGTGCTCACGCCACACCCCGCCGAGGCGGCCCGCCTGCTCGGCACCACCACGGCCGACGTGCAGGTCGACCGCATCGCCGCCGCCTGCCGGCTGGCCGGGCAGCTGCAGGCCTGGGTGGTGCTGAAGGGCTGCGGCAGCATCGTCGCCAGCCCGGAGGGCCGCTGGTGGATCAACACCACCGGCAACCCGGCCATGGCCACCGCGGGCATGGGCGACGTGCTGTCGGGCATCCTCGCCGCGCTGCTGGCCCGCGGCTGGGATGCCGGCGAGGCGCTGCTGGCGGCCGTCCATCTCCACGGCCTCGCCGGCGACAGCGTGTGCGCCGCCCGGGGCCTGGACAGCGGCCTGCTGGCAGACGAACTCGCCCCCGCCGCCCGAGCCTGCTTCAACGCCTGGGTTCTGCCCCCGCCGGCCGAGGCAGCACAGCGCGCGGCCGAGTAGGTTTTTCGGGAAAACGAAAAAAGATTACGAAAGTGCTTGACGCACCCTCGGGCCGTTCCTATAATGCGCGCTCTAACTCACCGGGCGGTTAACTCAGCGGTAGAGTGCCACCTTCACACGGTGGAAGCCACTGGTTCGATCCCAGTACCGCCCACCAGATTTAACGCAGCGTTTTCAGTAACTTGAATCACGATGCGGCCCCGGAAGTACCAAAAAGGCGCCTGACGGCGCCTTTTTTCATTTCATCTCCACACGCCCCGAAACATCCGGTCAGCCGGCCATCCGCCTGCGCGGTGCGCACGGCAGCAACGCCGCCGCGGGCCGCATGCGCGGCCCTCCCCCCCCGCAGGCTCACAGCGCCGCGCGGACTTCCCTCGAATGATCGCCCCCCGCCGGCACATCGACGCGAAGGAGCGGCGAGACCCAGGTTTCGCAGACCCGATCGAGGCGATAGCCGGTGCCGTAGGCCGCCACCAGCCGGTAGCCGTTCTCGGGCTGGATCATCAGGTGCCTGCGAATCCGGCTGATGTGGGTGTCCACGGTGCGCGTCTGGACCGACGGCTGGCCGTGCCACACCACCTCCATCAGGTGGCCGCGGGACAGGGTGCGGCCTTCGTTCTGGAACAGGAACACCGCCAGCGCGAACTCCTTGTCGGTCAGCTTGACCTCGATGTGGAGCCGCCAGGCCGTCCGCGTCTCCAGGTCGAAGTAATAAGGCGGGTAATCGAGCTGGAGGTCTTGCCGGCACTGGCAGGGGTAATGCCTGCGCAGCACTGCATCGACCCGCGCGCAGATCTCCCGGCAGCCCACGCCGCGGCGGATGAAATCATCCACGCCGAGGGCGAAGGCGTCGGCGAGGCGGGTTTCGTTGTCGTCGCAGTTGATGCAGATCAGCGTCACGCCGCTGGCCGAGGCCATCAGCACCTGGCGCAGGAAGCGCTGCAGGCTCGTGCCGAAGGGGGCGCCGTCGACCAGCACGAGGTCGAAGCTCTCCCGCCCGAGCTCCCGCAACAGGCTCTGCTTGTCTTCGAAGGCGTGCACGTTATGTCCGGCATCCGCCAGGCAGGCGACGAGCCCCTTGGCGAGAAGCGGATCGGAGGAAAAAAGCGCCAGGCGCATGATGGAAATCCCGAGTCTGGATGAAACGTTCGAGCCAGACTTTAGCCGCGCGTGAGAAACGCTGAAAATCTTCACCAATGCTCACAATGGGACGTCACAGCAGGCGGGCGTGCTCCATGAAGGCGTAGCCCTTGCCGTAGTCCGAGACCAGCGGCAGCTTGAGACCGCAGCGCCCGAGCACCTTGGCCCGCAGGCGGCTGACGAGGGCTTCGAGGCGATGGGCGGAATAGCCCTCCTCCCGGGCCGCCAGCACGGCCACAAGTTCCTCCTTGCGCGCCTTCCTGTCGTCCTGCCCGAAAAGCGTCCCGAGCAGCAGGCTCTCGGGGCCGTTGAGCAGGATCGTCACGCCGTTGGGCGCGGCCAGCAGCCGGCGCTCCAGGTCGAAGTGCCAGGGGTGCGGCCGGGCCTGGGCCGGCACCGGCGGCGCGCCGGCCTGGAGCCGCCGATGGACGCTCAGCAGGGTCGCCTCGAGCTCCTCCGGGTCGACGGGCTTGACCAGGTAGGCATCCGCCCCGTCGCGCAGGCTGGCGATGCGCAGCTCGCGCTCGCCCCGCCCGGAGCACATCACGATGCCCGAGCGGATGTAGCGGCGCACCTCGCGGCAGAAGCTGAGGCCGTCCCCGTCGGGCAGATTGATGTCGAGGATCAGCAGGTCGCGGGGCTCCGCCAGCAGGGCCTCGGCCTCGCGGATCGTCTCGGCAGCCGTCACCGCGAAGCCGGCGGCCTCGAGAAAGGCCGCCAGCTCTTCGATCAGGTCGCGGTCGTCCTCGACCAGCAGCACCGAGATGCTCATCGCGCGCCCCTCCCCGGCGCGTCGGCCGGCTGGGCGAGGGGCAGGCTCAGGGCGAGAGTCGTCCGTGCTCCGTCCTGGCTGGCGGCGAGCTGGCCGCCGTGGGCGCCGGCCACCCGGGCGGCCAGCGCCAGGCCGATGCCGAAACCGCCTTTCTCGCTGCCCGCTGCCTTGCTCCGCGGAACGCCCCCGAAGGCGCGGCCGGCGAGCTCGGGCGGCAGGCCGGGCCCGTGGTTGATCACCCGGTAGGTCAGGGCCCCGCCGCCAGCGTCCAGCTCGACGGTGATCGGCGAATCGGCAAAGGCGTACCTGGCGGCATTGTCGAGGAGGTTCGACAGCGCCAGCGTCACCAGCCCCGCATCCAGCGGCACGGCCACGGGGGGCTGGCCGAGGTGCACGCACTCGAAGCGGCGGCCGGGGTGCAGCGGCGCCTGGGCCTGCAGAGCCTCCCGCAGCGGCAGGTCGGGCGGCTCGTCGGCGAGATCGGGCTCGAAATCGCTGCGGGCAAGGTTCTGCAGCTGGAGGTGGCGGTCGACCAGCCCGCTCATGCGCTGGGCGGCATGGCTAAGGCGGCCGATGCGCGCGGCGGTGTCGCTGTCGGGCAGGGCTCGGCGGAGATTGACGAGGCCGGTGAGCAGCACGCCGAGCGGGCTGCGCAGCTCGTGGGCGACGAAGGCGAAGAAGCGCGCCTGCTCGCTGCACAGGCGCGCCTCCTGCAGCGCCAGCTCGCGCCGGGTGTGGTCGGCCATGTCGGCCAGGCGCTGGCGCGCGTCCTGCTCGCGGTGGATGGCCAGATGGAGAAACAACAGGCTGGCCACCGCCGCCGGCGCGAAGGCCGGGAGCGCGTCACGCCATGCGCCCCCCGCGAGGATGGCGGCGCCGGCCAGGAGCCCGGGCAGCGCATGGCAGCCCAGGGCCAGGCAGCCCCAGGCTGCCCCGCCCCGGCCGGCCCGGAGGTTCCGGAAGGCGGCGATGGCCCCGGGCAGCACCACGACAAGCTGCAGCGCCAGCATCCACGGCAGCGGCTCAGGAGCGCCTTCGAAAAGGCCCGCAAAGGCGACGAGCAGCGTGGCCAGCGCGAGCCAGGGCACTCCCCGGGCGAGGCGCGGGGAGTGCGCGTCAAGCCCCAGGGGCCCGCGCAGCAACAGGATTGCGCCTCCCCAGGCGAGGCCGAAGCCGATGCTCTGCAGGCCGGGGGCCGCCACGCTGCAAACGGCGGTCAGCCCGGCAAGGCCCGCCAGCCCGAGGCTGGGCCGCCGGTCGGCGGCGAAGGCGGCCAGGTCGAGCAGGCCGAGCGCAAGCGCGAAACCCAGCAATACGCCGGCCAGCGGATGGTCAAGGGAAATCAGGGCGGATGGCATGCTGGGTGTTCACGTGCGGAAAGCGGGATCCATCACAGGCCGCCGCCGCGGCAGCGGAAACCAAGGGAGCACGCTGCGCCCTGCCGGGCGTGTGAAGGGCCCCCATGTTAAGGCAGCCGGGCACCGACGGGAAAAACTCACCAATGCTAACCACGCAGCTCGGGCCGGGCAGGCAGCCATTCGCGCAGCTTGGCGTAGAGCACCTCCAGCCGCACCGGCTTGGGGATGAAATCGTTCATCCCGCAGGCCAGGCATTTCTCCCGGTCCTCCCGGAAGGCGTTGCCGGTCATCGCCAGGATCGGCGTGTGAGCCCGCCCGGGCAGCGCGCGGATCCGGCCGGTCGCCTCCAGGCCGTCCATCTGCGGCATGCGCATGTCCATCAGGATCAGATCGTAGGCCGTCGCCCGGGCCATCTCGACGGCCTCGACGCCGGTGCGCGCCCGCTCCATCGTGAGGCCGATCAGCGCGAAGATCTCCTGCGCCAGCTCGCTGTTGGCCTCGTCGTCGTCGGCCAGCAGCACGCGCTGGCCGGCGTGGTCGCGGCGCAGGGCCGCCTCGGCCGCATCCAGCGAGGCGGGGGTGGGCTCGACACCGCCTGCCGCCTCGCGGGGCTTGTCGAGCCACACCGAGAACCAGAAGGTGCTGCCCACCCCCGGCTCGCTGTGCCCGCCCACCTCGCCGCCCATCAGCTGCACCAGGTGGCGGGTGATGGTGAGGCCCAGCCCGCTGCCGCCGTATGCGCGGGTGGTCGACGCGTCGGCCTGCTCGAAGGCCGAGAACAGCCGCGCGAACTGCTCGGGGGCGATCCCCACCCCGCTGTCCTCGACCTCGAAATGCAGCAGGATGCGGCGCTCGACCTCGGCCTTGCGGCGCACCCGGATCGTCACCCCACCCCGGGCGGTGAACTTGACCGCGTTGTGCACGTAGTTGAGCAGCGCCTGCGTGAGCCGGACGCTGTCGCCGATCAGGTGGCGGGGGATGGGGGCGCAATCGACCTGGAGCGCCAGCCCCTTGCCGGCCGCCTCCCGCGACACCAGGGCCAGCACCCGATCGATGATGTTGTCGACGCTCACGTCGCCGGAGTCGATGAGCATCTTGCCGGCCTCGATCCTGGAGAGATCGAGGATGTCGTTGATGACGCCCAGCAGGTGCTCCGCCGCCCCGTCGATGCGCCCCAGCTGGCGGGCCTGGGCGGCGCTCAGGTCACCCCGCAGCATGACCTGGGCGATGCCCAGGATGGCGTTGATCGGGGTGCGGATCTCGTGGCTCATGGTGGCCAGGAACTCGCTCTTCACCTTGCTGGCCTTCTCGGCGCTGCTCAGTGCCTCGCGGGTGGACGCCAGCAGGGTGAGGCGCTCGATGCCCAGCCGGGTCGACGTCACCAGGGCGTCGTTGAGCCGCCTTCCGCTCTCCAGCACCGCATAGACGTAGATCAGCGAGACGCCGGCGATCACGTAATCGGTGAGGGTGCCCGCCATGATGCACACCGCGAACAGCGCCGCCGCGATCATCCCGATGAAGATCTGCATGTGCGGCGACGCCCCCACCAGCTTGGGGACGGCGCCGGCGCCCATGCCGGCGATCAGCGCGGTCAGCAGCAGGCGAAACTCCATGCCGCAGGGCAGCGCGTAGGCGACGATCGCGACGACCCAGCCGCTCGCCATCACGGTGGTCGACCCGATCATCATGCGCTCGGCCTGCTCGAGCCCGCCGGCGGCGTCCAGGCGGGCCGGCTCCTGCACCACCCGGCGGCCCTTCAGGAAAAACGGCAGGGTCGTGAGGCCCACGCCGCCGAGCCAGACCAGCGAATGCAGCAAGCCCCCCGGCCAGGTCTGCAGGGCGACGATCGCCAGCCCCGAACAGACCAGCAGATTGAGCACGAAGGACGACAGGGAGTTGCGGCACAGCAGCAGGAACATCTGCCGCCGCGTCTCGGTGTCGATCGATATCAGGTTTTCTGCGGGCATGGGGCAGCCGGATTTCCGGGCTACTGGCGTTTCTCGGCAGCTTTCGAGGCGCCATCATACAATCGCATACCCAGACTGGTGTTTGCCCTACTGCACGACCGGGCTGCTTTCACACCGCCGCCGCCGAGCCCTGCCATGCCTCACCTCGCCCCCGCCATCCTCCATGCCGACGACGCGCTGATCGTCACCGTCAAGCCCGCCGGCCTGCTGTCGATGCCGGCCCGGGGCGAGGACCGGCAGGACAGCCTCGAAGGCCGGCTGCGGGCCCTCTACGCCGACGCCCGCCTGGTGCATCGGCTCGACATGGCCACCTCCGGGCTGGTGCTGTTCGCCCGCGGCCCGGAGATGCTCCGGCGGCTCAACCTGGCCTTCGAGCAGCGCGTCATCGGCAAGCAGTATTGCGCGCTGGTGCATGGCCACCTGGCCACCGACAGCGGCGAGATCGCCCTGCCGCTGGCCGCCGACCCCGACAACAACCCGCGCCAGCGGGTGGACCTGGCCAACGGCCGCCGCGCCCTCACCCGCTGGCGGGTGCTGGCGCGCAGCGGCGAGGGCGAGTCGGCGCTCACCCGGCTCGAGCTCAAGCCGGTCACCGGGCGTACCCACCAGCTGCGGGTGCACCTGATGTCGATCGGCCACCCCATCGTCGGCGACCCGCTGTACGCGCCGCCGGCCAGCGCGGCGGGCCACCCGCGCATGTACCTGCACGCCGCCAGCCTGGCGCTGATCCACCCGCAGACGCGGGTGCCGGCGTGCTTCGAGAGCGCGGTGCCGTTCTAAACGCCTTTACGTGGATCTCAGCGCAGGCCCGCGCGGGCGGCCACGCCGGTGGACGGGAAGTCGGTGAACACCCCGTCGATGCCCAGGCGCATGTAGTACTGCATCTCGGCCTTCGGGTCCTTGAAACCGTAGCCGCTGACGTCGTCGCGGAAGGTCCAGGTGTGCACCAGCAGGCCCCTCTGGTGGGCCATCTCGATGACGCCGGTGCTGCCGTCCACGCGGCGGTCGTTGATGGTCAGGGTGCTGTCGCCGGTGCGCTCGACGCCGTCATTGACGGTCTTCACGAGGTAGGGCTTCCAGGGGCCCACCGCGTCGGCGTAGGTCTTGATGAAATCCAGCCCCGACGCGGTGAGCAGGTCGGCAAAGCTGCGGCCGTCGTTGTTCACCACGAAGTCGTAGGGCTTGTGATACGGCGCCACCAGCGACATGCTGCCGTCGTCCTTCACGTCGTCGGCGTCGATCAGCTGCACCAGCTTGATGTTGGTCCGGGTGTTGAGATATTGCAGGTTGGACACCTCGAAGGACTGGATGAACACCGGCGCGCTCGCCACGTTGCCGTAGGCGGCGTGGAGGGTGGCGACCAGCTTGTCCTCGAACACGTTGGCGCCGAAGCCCGCCTCGCCCGCATGGAAGGTGGAGTGTTTGATCTCGGGGTAGATGCCCACCGCGCGGCCGCGCCGGGTGCCTTCCGCCTTGGCGAGGGCGATCACCTCGTCGAGGGTCGGGATGGCGTACAGGCCGTTGTAGGCCTGCGAGCGGCTGGCCCGGGCCTGCACCGCGCGCAGGGTCTTGATCTCGGCCAGCGTGAAGTCGCTCGCAAAATAGGCCGTGGTGGCCACGCCATCGACGTTGCGGGTGCGCATGCGCGAGGCCGGGAACTTGCTCGCCACATCGGTGGTGCCGTCGAGCATCGGCTCGTGGCGGACGATCATCACGCCGTCCTGGGTCAGCACGAGGTCGGGCTCGATGAAGTCGGCGCCCTGTTCGATGGCCGCCGTGTAGGCCTCGAGCGTGTGCTCCGGCAGAATGCCCGAGGCGCCCCGGTGGCCGATCACCAGCGGCTCGGCGCCGCTCAGGGTCTTGAAGGCGGGGCTGTCGTCGCTGCCGCCGCAGGCCTGGAGGAAGGCGGCGGAAAGCACGATGGCGAGGGTCTTGATCTTCATGGGCAGGGGTTCCGTAAGGGTGGGGTTGGGCGTGGCGCCAGGGTTGGCGCTGCAATCTATCCCCCGCCGATTACGGAAGCATGAAGCGGCCCACGGGCCCTAGCCGGCCAGCGTCATCAGCGAGGTGTTGCCCCCCGCTGCGGTGGTGTTCACCGTCACCACCCGCTCGCACACCAGGCGGTAAAGCGAGTAGCGCCCGCTGGCCGGGTCGGCGCCGATCACCGGCTGCAAGGCCCCGCCCACCGCCGCCGCCTCGCGCCGGGCCCTGGCGAGCAGCCCTTCGTCGCCGGCGGCCAGCACCGCCGCCACGGCGCGGGTTTCGCCCGGCGCCAGGCGCTGCA